>DASYUH010000108.1 GCA_036001465.1 Candidatus Polarisedimenticolia bacterium | reverse complement strand
GACTATAACAACGACGGCCATGTGGACGTGTTTGTCTTGCGTGGCGCGTGGATGCAGGAACAGGGCCGGCACCCGAATTCCCTTTTGCGAAACAATGGCGACGGCACGTTCGAAGACGTCACGGAAGCCGCGGGCGTGCTTTCGTTTCATCCGACGCAAACCGGAGTCTGGTTCGACTTCGACGGCGATGGCTGGCTGGACCTGTTCATCGGCAACGAAACTATTCCCGGCGGTCCGCCTCATCCGTGCGAACTCTACCGGAACAATGGTCATGGCACTTTTACGGAGATCGCGGCCGCGGCAGGTCTGGCTGTGCGCGCTTACGTCAAAGGAGTGGCTTGCGGCGACTACAACAATGACGGGCGCCCTGACCTGTATCTCTCGATTCTTGGCCGGCCAAACCGGCTGTATCGGAACGATGGACCGCGCCAGACAAACGCGGCGCCACGCGCCGGATGGACCTTCACGGAAATAGCCGCCGCTGCCGGCGTGCAATTGCCGACCCACAGTTTTCCCACATGGTTCTTCGACTACGACAACGACGGCTGGGAGGACCTCTTCGTCACCGGCTACCTGCTCAAGGACCAGGGGGACATCGCCAGCGACTACCTCGGCCTGCCGCACGACTCCGAGCTGGCGCGCCTGTACCGGAACCGGGGCGACGGGACCTTCGAGGACGTCACGAAGAAGGCGGGGCTGTCCAAGCTGCTCCTGGCGATGGGATCGAACTACGGCGATCTCGACAGCGACGGCTGGCTGGACATCTATCTCGGCACCGGCGATCCCGACCTGGCCACCCTGCTCCCCGACCGTGTCTTCCGCAACGCGGAAGGCCGGATCTTCCAGGACGTGACCACATCGGGCGGCTTCGGCCATCTGCAGAAGGGGCACGGCGTCTCGTTCGCCGACCTGGACAACGATGGCGACCAGGACGTCTATCACAGCGTCGGCGGCGCCTTCGAGGCCGACCATTTCCGCAACGCGCTGTTCGAGAACCCGGGGCACGGCCATCATGTCGTGAAGCTCAAGCTGGAAGGGGTCGCCTCGAACCGCCCCGGCATCGGCGCCCGCATCAAGGTCGTGGTCAAGACAGCCGCCGGAGAGCGCGCCATCCACAGGACGATGAGCAGCGGAGGGAGCTTCGGCTCTTCGCCCCTGAGGCTCGAGATCGGCCTGGGCGACGCCCTGGGGATCGAGCGCGTCGAGATCCGCTGGCCCTCGAACGGCCCGCCGCAAATCCTCTCCGGGCTCGCGCTGGACGGCGCCTACCTGGTCCGCGAGGGCGGGGAAACCGCCGTGCCGATCCCGCTCCGCCGCTTCCGGCTCGGGGGGAGCCTGGAGAAGTAGCCCCTCACTCCTTCCCGGCGGTCCGCGTGGCGCGGTAGATGTAATGGAACCCCGACGCCAGGGTCAATGCCAGGGTCAGCCAGACAAGGCTCCCCACCAGGATCGGCTGCTCCGACTGGAGCCAGTTCAGAAGGATGACCGTGCCGATGGTCACGAGCTGCGTCGCCGTGGTCAGCTTGCCGAGCAGGCTCGGGCTGAAGGTGGTCACGCCCGATGTCAGATGGACCAGAAGGACGATCAGGACGATGAAGACGTCGCGGCTGATGGTCACGATCGTCAGGTACAGGGGGATCCGGTTGGTCAGGTGGAACTCGGGGACCGTCTTCGGGTGATCGGGCAGGGCCAGAATGATGAAGCACGCGGTCATCAGGAGCTTGTCCGCCATCGGATCCAGGAAGGCGCCGAGGCTGGAGCTCTGGCTGTAGCGCCGCGCGATGATCCCGTCGAGCGCATCCGTGATCCCGGCCACGATGAAGACCGCGAGCGCCCATCCGTTGAGATTGTTCAGGAGCAGGGTGATCAGGAGCGGGATCATCACCAGGCGGAAGAGCGTCAGCTGGTTGGCCAGAGTCAGCATGCCGGGAGCCTGTCCGAGGATGGGGCCACGGGTCTCACCCTCTGCCGAGAGCGCGGGCGGCGTGCGCCAGGGGAGGCCTGAACCGGTCGGGATCGGCCGGGTCGACGGTGAACCAGGTCACGCCCTCCTCCTTCCGGAACCAGGTCCATTGTCTCTTCGCGTAACGCCGGGTGCTGCGCTGCGTCAAGGCGATCGCCTCCTCCAGGCCGATCTCGCCGCGCAGGTGCCTGAGCGCCTCATGGTACCCGATAGCCTTGAAGGCGTTGGCGGTCTCGGGGCAGGCGGCTTCGAGAAGGCCGCGCACCTCCTCCACGAGCCCCGCGGCGAAGAACCGCTCCACGCGCGCGTCGATCACCCGGTAGAGGGCGGCGCGATCCATGCTGAGACCGATCTTCACCGACGCATAGCGATCCGGACCGAACGGGGACTCCCCGATCCAGTCGGAAAGCCCGCGGCGCGACGCGAAGAACACCTCCAGGGCGCGCACCAGCCGCTGGCGGTCTCCGGGCGGCAGGCGCGCCGCCGCCTGCCTGTCGACACGCCGCAGGAGGCGGTGCAGGTGCGGCGTGCCCCGTCTCTCCGCCAGGTCCCGCAGTCGCGCCCGGATCGCCTCGTCGCGCCGCGGGGCGGCGACGATCCCTTTCAGAAGGCCGCGCAGGTAGAGGCCGGTGCCGCCCACCAGGACCGGGAGCCTGCCCCGCCTCCGGATCGATTCGATCGCCAGCCCTCCCGCCCGGACGAAGTCCCCGAGCGAGAAATCCCGCCTGGGATCGGCCAGATCGATGCCGTGGTGGGGCACCCGGCGCCGGACGTCCGGGCCCGGTTTGGCCGTTCCCCGGTCCAGCCCGGTGTACACCTGCATCGAATCGACGCCGACGACCTCCCCCGCGAAGCGCTCGCAGGCCGCGATGGCGAGCTCGCTCTTGCCGACCGCCGTCGGGCCGACGATCACGAGGAGCCTGTCCGGGCCTTGGGCCGGGACGGCTCCAACCGGATTGGACACCTGCGCTCAACTCCCCTTGCCCCGTTGCTGGTCCCGGTATTCGTTGATCGTGTCCTGCAGATGATCCTCGCAGTAGACCCTGCCGCGCCCCACGCGCCGGCCGCAGCGCGGGCAGGATTGGCTGACGATCCTCGCCATGCCTCGCCCGGCGATCCACAGCCCGGCACCGACGGCCATGCAGACCAGCCCGGCGCCGGCCAGGTTGCGGAAGACCTTGAAGTTCTCCTCCCCCACGATCAAGCGGCTGGCCGGCAGGTAGACCACCGCGGCGACGATCAGAAGCCCGCCGAGCCGCACGAGCAGGCGGCCCGTCATGCGGGCCCCCCCGCCCGGGGCCCCGCGAGCCGGGCGTCCTCGAGCGCCCGCAGGATCCGCCCCTCGTGCTGCGCGCCGAGGGTCTTCCTCAGGACCAGGAGCTCCCCGTAGAGAAGCTCGTTCAGCCCCGCGATCAGCGTGTCGCGCTGCGGCCGACCGGCGAGCGCCTGGAGGTTCCGCATCAGGAGGCCTTCGTCCACCGTGCCGTCGCCGCCCAGGGAGGCGCGATGGAACAGACCCGGATGGGAGCCCTCCAGGTCGCGAAGCACCCGTCCCAGCAGATGATCGGAGATCGGTCCGACCTCCCTCATCAGGTACTGGTACACCAGGCCGAACATGTCGTTGTAGCGCGCGAGAATCCCATCGAGGCCGTCGGATGGCGCCGGGCCCCCGGATTCGGCCTGGATCGGGCCCTTCACCTTCAGGCAGCCGAGAATGAAGAGCAGGAAGAGGGTGCGGAGCGCCTCCGGCTTCCCGAACTCCGACAGCGCGCCGATCTCACCGAGGCTTCTCGTCCCGTCCACCAGCCGCAGGACATGGATCTCGTGCGGATCGAGCGACACCCCCGGCCGCCCCTCCGCTCCCGGGATCGGCTCGAAGATCCAGTCATCGAACGGCATCCGCTGACGGAAGAGCGCCGTGTTGCGCACCGACCGGATCCCCTCCAGCAGGACCGAGCCGATCGACAGATCGACCACCACTCCCTCGTCGGCCGGCGCCTCCCCCTCGGCGAAGGCAAACTCCCCCTCCTCCCACTCGAACGGAGAGACGGCAATCTGAGCCACGCGGCGCCGCCGTGCCTCCAGGAGTTCGCGAGGTGACAGCGCCCCGCCGTCGACCAGGGCCGTCGCCACCCGCTCGCCCGCCGCCGCGCGCCGCATGACCAGGTCGTGCTGTTCGGAGGTGATGAGCCCCCAGCGGACCAGGAGCTCGGGAAGCCGATCCGCATCGCGGCTGGAGGTGGCCTGCACGATCCGGCCGTCCCGCAGGTACAGGCCGACGGCGGCCCCCTGGCACGACAGGGACAGCAGGCCCGGACGATTCAGGACGCGCAGGAAATCAAGGATGTCCGCGCAGCTCAGCGCTTTCAGCCTGCCGCGGAACTCCATCACGCCCTGACCGCCGACGCCGGCGCGCAGGTCGCCGGGGCCTTCCGAGGAGTCCATAGGGGGGTTTCAACCGCCTGTGACGCGCGCGCCCGAGTGGCCAGTCTGCAACACGACTCGGCGGATTATGAGCCGCCGGGCCGGCTCCGGTCAATATCAGCGCGCCGGGCGTGCCTGGATCTCCACCCCGGTGTAGTAGTGGTGCAGGATCTCCTCGAACGACTTGCCGCGCAGGGCCATGCCGTAGGCTCCGACCTGGCACAGGCCGAGTCCGTGTCCCCACCCCTTGCCGCTGATGATGAACGACTCGACCTCGCCGTCGGGTCCGCGCGTGCGGTCCAGGGTGAACAGGTTCTCGCGGATGCCCAGCGCCGTCCGGATCTTGAACCCGCGAACGTAAAAGGTGCCGCGGCTGCCGGTGACCTTCATCTCGACGACCCGCCCGGAGACGCCGCGTCGCGTCGGCTCGACGTCCTGGAGGTGGCCGATATTCATGCGCTTGCCGACGAGCGCCTCGAGCTCGGCGCGCGTGTAGCGCTGCTCCCAGCGGAAGGCCGACGAATAGCGGTCGTCGGAGACCCCCCTCTGGTTGGCAATCACTTTAAGATAGTCGATCCCTCCGTCGCGGGCCGCGTGGTACACCACGCGGTCCCCCAGGGCGAGGGGCAGGCCCGGCGCCGGATAGGAGACGTCGCGGAACGAACGATACAGCGCGGCGTCGCTCTTGAGGGGCAGGGCCTTCACGTCCTGCTTCACCTCCAGAAGGATGGTGTCGCCGTTGTGCCCGCGGTAGGTCGCCTTGGTCGTGTCCAGGACGCCGTAGTAGTCGAGGACACGGTAGAGCAGTCGCAGCACCAGCCCCCGGGTCGGGTGGTGGGTCGGCCTCAGCGTGTTGTCACGGAACGGCTGGAGGATCCCCTCGAGGATCAGGACCGCGTACGCTCGCTGCGCCTCCTTGGGCACCTCCTCCCGGTCCTTGAACGCCAGGAGGTAGGGCAGATCCCGTTCGTCGAGAGACAGCTTGATCTTCTCCTCCCAGCCCAGCGAGCGCACGATATACCGGGCGAGGTCGTGCATCTGGAAGTTGATGCCCTTGAGTCCGTCCTGCACCGGAGTCTTGCCCAGCATGCCGAACGCGAAGGCGCTCCAGCGCTCGACCTCGTCGGCCTCGGACGGGGCCATCAGGAACGATCGCTGCAGCCCCTCGGGACCGATGATCCCGAGCGTCTTGAGGAGGGTCGCCTCCTCGCTCACCGGCGAGCCGTCCTCCAGGATGACGGCGTCGATCCAGGAGCGACCCGAGATCGATCGGCTCTCCGCCTCGACCTCCGGGTAGCACGGCACCCCCTTCAGGTAGGGCCCCTTCTCCTCCGGGAAGATCAGCTGGCCGTCCTCGGTGTGCCCTCCGCACGTCGACGTGTAGAGGGCGTGGATCGGCTCGCCGCCGTAGGTCAGCACCAGGCCGCGGGTCTCCTGCACCGCCTGGTCGGTCAGCGGGTGTTCGGTCCCGGCCCCCTTGTAGACCTGGCACTGCGGGCTGTCGCACACGTCGTAACCGTCCTCGGAGAACAGGCCGAAATTCGCGATCATGTACGTGCGCGCCGCGATCGCCTGGGCCTTCAGGGCCTGCAGCTCGGGATAGACGCCGGGTCCCATCTCGTTCGGGACGACGCCGCGCAGGTACTCCTCCATGTCGAGCTCGTTGATGACCTGAAGGTTGCCGGCCCGGGTGACGCGCGCTTCCAGCCCGCCCCGGTACTGGCCCTCGTCCAACCTCAGGAGAGAGCCGGCCCGCACCGGCTGGATCAGCACCCGGTCATGGACGGTGAGGAAGTTGCGCCAGCGATCGTCGACCAGGCGGATCCGCCTGCGCCCCGCGACCGCGCGCCCCTCGTCGGAGATCCAGAGCTCGGTGAAACCTTCCTCGATCAGCCGCTGCATCAGCGCCGCCGCGTCTTCGCGCGCCTGGAACTCCCCCACCCGCACGCGCCAGGCGCGCCGGTCGGGGTGCCAGACCAGGACCGCCTTCTCCCCCGGCAGCAGGGTCTCGATCTCGGTCTTCTTGGCCTCCGCCTGGACCTTGTCGGCGAAGGAGGCCACCTGCACCCTGTAGATCAGCCCCGGCTCGGCGCCGCCCGAAAGCTCGCTGACGAGGTAGATGCCGGCGCCGAACTGCTTCTTCCAGATCGGCTGCCGTTTCACCGGGTCGAGCACGACGATCCCTCCGTCGGCCGACACCCGCACCTTGACGGGGTCGGTGGTCAGTCCCACACGCACCTTGCGGGTCGGTGCGGCCGAGAGGATCGGACCGGGCGGGGCCGCGGCCGGAGCGGGGGCTGCGGCCTTCGGCTCGGCGGCGCCAGGCGCCGGATAGGCGCCGCCCTGGCAGAGGACCACCGCGAGCATGGGGATGATCCGGAGGGCGCGCCCCTTGGCGGTCACCGGGCCCGGGCCCCGGTGAGACGCAGGAACTCGGTGCGCAGGGCCGGGCTGGTCCTGAACCGTCCCGCGTAGGCGGACGTGACGACCCGCGTCCCGGTCTTCCGCGCCCCGCGGATCGACATGCAGAGATGCTCCGCTTCCACGCGGCAGGCGGCCCCGATCGGGCGCAGGCTCTCCGCGAGCGCCTCGACCACCTGCCGCGTCAGGCGCTCCTGCAGCTGCAGCCGCCGCGACAGGGCGTCGACCGCCCGGGTGATCTTCGAGAGCCCGACCAGCCGATCCCCCGGCAGGTAGGCCACGTGCGCCGTTCCGTGAAACGGCAGCAGGTGGTGCACGCAGACCGAGGTGAAGGGAATGTCACGGACCACGACGAGATCATGATCCTGCGCCAGGATGGTCCGCGACAGGATGCGGCGCGGGTCGGAGCGATAGCCCGAGACAATCTCGCCGTTCCAGGCATCGGCCACCCGGGCCGGAGTCTTGCGCATGTCGCGCGCCAGCCCGGTTTCGCCGATGGCCGCGAGAAACCGCCGCGCGGCATCGAGCAGCCGGCCGCGGTCGGGCCCCGATCGTCGCGCTGTCCGGCGCGGCGCACGGGCCCTCCGGCGCGCCTTCGGATGCCTCGCCGGCCGGCGTCTCACTGGGGTGGGGTCCTCTGATACGCCTGGCGGATGGCCCGGTCGAGCGCGCCGCCGTCGGCCGGCGTGCAGGCGCAGTGCCCCTTCTTGTCCACCGCCACGTGGCCGCTGCTGGCGCGGCACTTGCCGTCGCAGCCGCCGCAGACCCGATCGGTGCAGACCGTCCGGACGATGCGCGGCAGCTCTCCCACCGCCGCGGGCGTTCCGGGAGCGGCCTGGGGCGTTCCGGCCGTCTCGGGGGTCGCCGCCGCCGCGGGGGACGGGGCCGCGCCCGGAGTGGGGGCCGGCCCGGGCGATGGGGAGGGGGATGCCGCCGGCGTGGCCGATGCCGTCCCCGGCCCGGCCGGGGCAGGCGCCCGGCCGACGGAGGCGCGGAGCGAGGCCGCGCCGAGGACGCCGACGAGCGCGGCGCCAAGGACGGCCGCGCCGAACCGGACGAGGTTGTCTGGACCCTGCAGGCGCATGTTCGACCTCCTTAGGAGCCTGTCTAGCCGGCGTACTTGAGACCGGTGCCGGTGTTGAAGAGGACGACCCTCTCTTCGGCCCCGATCGAACCCCTTTTCCGGAGGCGCTCGACGGCCGCCAGCGACGCCCCTCCTTCCGGGCAGGCATCGATCCCCTCGCGCGACCCGATGCGCCCGGCCGCATCGATCATCTCACGATCTTCGACGGCCACGGCCGTTCCTCCGCTGGCGCGGATCGCCTGCAGCATCAGCCGGTCTCCGAGGCTCGACGGAACGCGCAGCCCCGACGCGACGGTCACCGGGTCCGGCCAGGCCTCGGCCGCGTCCCGTCCGGCCTCGAACGCCCTGACGATCGGCGCGCAGCCCGCGGCCTGCACCGAGATCATGCGCGGTCTCGCCGGGCCGATCCACCCGAGCCCCTCCATCTCGTCGAACGCCTTCCACATCCCGATGAGCCCCGTCCCCCCGCCGGTCGGATACACGATGACGTCCGGCAGGGAGAACCCCATCTGCTCGGCGATCTCGTACCCCATGGTCTTCTTGCCCTCGACGCGGAACGGCTCCCGGAGCGTGGAGACATCGAACCAGCCCCCCTCCCGGCCGGACGGCCCGAGGGTCTCGCGCATGACGCGGCCGGCGTCGGCGATCGATCCCGGCACCAGGCGGACGCGCGCGCCGTAACGCTGCGCCTCCAGGATGAACGGCCGCGGCGTGGTCTCCGGCAGGAACAGATGGACCTCCATCCCGGCGCGCCCGCCGTAGGCCGCGAGCGCCGCGCCGGCATTGCCGGCTGACGGGGCGGCGGCCACGCGCACGCCCCGCGCCGCCGCCACCGACACGGCGACCGCCATGCCGCGCGCCTTGAACGAGCCGGTCGGATTGACCGCCTCGTCCTTGATGAACAGGGACCCGAGGCCGATCTCGGCCCCCAGACGGCGCGCCTCGACGAGCGGCGTGAACCCCTCCCCCAGCGTGATCGGCGGCACGCCGGGCAGGACTTCCGCGTAGCGCCAGAGAGTCGGAGCGCGCCCGGCCAGGTCCTCGCGCCTGAAGGCCCCCCTGCCGATCCGGTAGCGCGCCAGAAGAGGGGAGCCGCACTCGCACAGAAGCGCCCCCTCCGCCCTGCGGGCCGCGCAGCGCGGGCACTCGAGGCCGTCGAAGAGGCTCCTCACCGGACCTGGCGCAGCCGGGCGACGAAGGCCCCGGCCTCCTCGAACCCGTAGAGCCTCAGGTCCTTGTGCTCCACCCCCTGGCCGTCGAGGAACACCAGGGTCGGCACTCCGAGGACGTCGAAGCGGTCGCGGATCTCCCCCACCTGGCGCGACTCGAACTGGGTCAGGTCGGCCTTCAGGAGGACGAAGCGCCGCGTCTCCTCGAGAACCGCCGGATCGGAGAAGGTGAACCGATCGAGCTCGCGGCACGGCAGGCACCAGTCGGCGTAGAAGTCGATGAGGATCGGCCTGCCCGTCTTCGAGGCCCGCGCAAAGGCCTCGTGCGAGTAAACCTCCCACGACGGCTCCTCCCGCGCGCTCAGGAGAGGCATCGAGAGCGAGATGCCGCCCGCCACGACCGCAAGACCGATCAGCGCCTTGACCGCCGGGAACAGGCGTGATTCCAGCCGGGTCCTCTCGAGGAAACCGAGGTACAGCCCGGCGAGAATCGCGAACCCCACGGCGATCCACCCGACGACCCTGTCCTTCAGGAGCGGCTGCACGAAATAGATCGCCACCGCCAGCATGCCGATCCCCATCACCTTCTTGGCGTAGATCAGCCACTCGCCGGAGCGCGGCAGGGCGGCGAGTGATCCGGAGAACACCCCGAGCACGAGGTTCGGCAGGCCCATGCCGATGGCCATCACGAAGAACAGCCAGAACCCGAGGACCGGATCTCCCGAGGCGCCGACGTAGGCCAGGAGCCCCACGATGAACGGCCCGATGCAGGGGGCGGCCACGAGCCCCATCGTCAATCCCATCAGCAGGGCGCCGACCGGCCCGCGCCGTCCGCCGCCGAAGCGGGTGATGGAGCCCGGAAGGCGCAGCTCGAACAGGCCGAACATCGAAAGCGCCAGGACGACGAACAGGATGACCAGGCCGCCGACCACCCAGGGGCTCTGGAGCGTGGAGCCGATCAGCCCACCCGAAAGGCCGGCCGCGACGCCGAGCACCGAGTAGGTCACCGCCATGCCGACCACGTAGAGCGCCGGCAGGCCGATGCGCGCCGGCCAGCTGGAGCACGCCTGCGTCGCGAAAAAACCGATGGTGACCGGCATCATCGGATAGATGCAGGGTGTCAGATTGAGGGCCAGGCCGCCGAGGAACACCAGCCCCAGAAGCGCGAGCAGACCCCGCTCGGCCAGAACCGCCGCGACCCCCCCACCCGACCCGAGGCCGCCCGCCGACGAGCCGCCCCCTCCCGCGGCGGCGCCCGCGGCCTGGGCCGCACCCGCCGGCCGCATGTCACTCTGCGGGACCGGCTCCCCCTCGACGCGCAGGGGAACGAGGAACTCCACGGTCTCCGGGGCCAGGCAGGTCGTGTCGCTGCAGGCCTGGTAGGTCAGGCGCGCCCGCGCCTTCGACTCGCCCGGCGCGCGGTCGCGCGGCGGCCTGATGGTGGCCCGCACCGTGCCGGCCCCTTCGTACACCGACAGCTTCGTGTCGGCGAACTTGAGCGTCACCAGGCGCGCTTCCGGATAGACCACCTGGTCCACCAGGACGGAACCGGGCTCCGGGAACTCGACCTTCGTCGGGATCAGGTACTCCAGGCTGGGGGTGTTGGAGTTGATGTGCCACCCCGCCTTGATGTCGAGCCGCAGCGAGATCGTGATCGCCTGACCCGGACGCACCGGCCGGTCCGGGACCGTCAGCGTCGAGGCCACGACCCGCTCGGGGCTGGCGCGGCCGACGACGGTTCCGGGAACCGTCCGGTCGGCGCCGGCGACCGCGGCCCCTGGCGCCGCTCCGGGCGCCTGCATCGCCGGCTCTTCCGGCGCCGCGGCCGGCACGGCGGTCCGCGTCGCGGCGAGCGCCTCCGGTATCAGGGGGACCGTCCCCGGCGTCCCGCGACCGGCCGCCCGCGCTTCCGGGAAGCCGGACGCATCCTGAAGCCGGGCGGCCAGGACCATGTACGAGTACGCCGTCGGCGAGCTGGCGATGGCCGGCGCGGCGAGAGCGAAGAGACGCGAGGCCCTCTGCAGGAGGGCCTTGTCGCCGTTCGTCCGCCACAGGCGCACCAGGCACTCGGCCATGATCGCGTTGCCGGAAGGGAGCGCGCTGTCGGTCAGCCCCTTGGGGCGGACGAGCAGGTCATCCTGATCCTCCGCCGCGAGAAAGTAGCCCCCCCGCTCCCGATCGAGGAAGCGATCGGCGGCGCGCACCAGGGCCGCGGCCCGCTCGCGCCAGGTGGCGTTTCCCCCCGCCTCGGCGAGATCGAGGAGCCCCCGGGCCAGGAAGGCGTGGTCGTCCAGAAGGCCCGGCGGACCGGTCTTCCCCTGACGCCACGATATCCGCAGCCGATCCTCCTTCACGAGGTGGCCCAGGACGAAGCGCGCCGCCCGCTCTCCCTGATCGAGGTAGGTCCGGTCGCCGGTCAGCCCATAGGCACGCGCGCAGGCCGAGATCATGAGTCCGTTCCAGCCGGCGAGCACCTTGTCGTCCCGGCGCGGACGGGGCCGGCGGTCTCGCGCCGCGAGGAGCCTCCGGCGCGCGGCCTCGACCCTGGCGCCCAGGGCCTCGACGGAGAGGCCGCGGCTCTTCGCGAATTCCGCGGTCGGTGTCGCGATATGCAGGATGCGCCGTCCGCCCGCGGCGTCCCCCGCCCCGCCGGCGCCCAGGTACTCGGCGACCAGGGGGCCGTCCTCCGGGCCGACCACCTTCTCGATTTCGGCGCGCGACCACATGTAGAACCGCCCTTCCTCCCCTTCGCTGTCCGCGTCGAGCGTCGCGTAGAAGCCTCCGTCCGGATGGGTCATCTCGCGCGCCGCCCAGGCGAGGGTCTGCTCGGCAACGGCCAGAAAATCCTTCCGGCCGGTCGCCTTCCAGGCTTCGAGGTAGACCGGCACCAGGAGCGCGTTGTCGTACAGCATCTTCTCGAAGTGGGGGACGAGCCACTTCTCGTCGGTCGAGTAGCGGTGGAAGCCGCCGCCGATCTGGTCGTAGATGCCGCCGCGCGCCATGGCGTCGAGCGTGCGGACGACCATGTCGAGCGCCCGGGCATCCCGGCCCGCGCGGCTCGTCTCCAGAAGCACGCTCAGGCCGCCGTGCGCCGGGAACTTCGGCGCCCCCCCGAAGCCGCCGTTTTTGGAGTCGAAGTCCGCCTTCCACCCCTCCGCCGCCTTCTCCAGCGGAGAGGCGCCGCCCCCGTCGCCCGACGCGGGGGCCGCCGGGTGCTGCAGGTCGGCGAGCATCGTCCCGATCGCGCCGGCCGAGGCCAGGACCTCGCTGCGCCGGCTCGTCCAGGCGTCGGCGATCGACCGGATCAGCTTGAGGAACGCGTCCGTCGGATAGTACGTCCCGCCGTGGAACGGCTTCCGGTCGGGGGCCAGGAAGACCGACATGGGCCAGCCGCCCCGCCCGGTCATCGCCACGACGGCGGTCATGTAGAGCTCGTCGAGGTCCGGCCGCTCCTCGCGGTCCACCTTGATCGAGACGAAGTGCTCGTTCAGGAAGCGCGCCACCTCGGGGTCGGAAAACGCCTCCCGCTCCATGACGTGGCACCAGTGGCATGCCGAGTACCCGATCGACAGGAAGATCGGCTTCTCCTCGGCGCGCGCGCGGGCCAGGGCCTGATCGCCCCAGGGGTACCAGTCGACCGGATTGTAGAGATGCTGTTCCAGGTAGGGGCTCGACTGCCCCAGCAGGTGGTTCGGCTTCGCCCCGGACTCGGCCCGTGGAGCCGCGGCTCCGCCCGCCATCACGAGGGCAGAAACACAGAGGACCGGCGCGAACCGCGTCAGGCGCATCCAGGCCATGAGAAGCATTCTAGCCCAGGAGAGCGCGCGCGGCCCGGCCCGATGCACCGCCAGGCGCCTAGAGAACCCAGGCGTAGCCGATCTTCACGAACACCCGGCGGTCCCGCTGCTCCAGCGCGACGGCGTGCTCGTTGTCCCGCGTGTCGGAGTAGCCGACGAAGATCAGGGTCTGCGGATTGATCTTGTAGGAATACAGGAGCTGCGTCAGGAAATCGCGCTCGCGGCCCACGACACCGTCCGGGTTCAGGGCCGCGTCGTAGAGAGCCACGGCCCGCTTGATGTCGGTGTGCTGGACGACGGCCCGCACGAAGGTGCGCACGCTGAACTGGTACACCAGGCGCATCTGCGCCAGGTTGGCCCGGTACAGGCGCCCCCCGCCGGCATCCAGCCGCTCGATCGTGTTGTCGAGCTGGAGGTGGAAATGCCTCCCGAGATCGAGGGTGATCCCCGGTACGAGGCGCAGGAGCTTCCCGGGGCGCTGGTTGTCGTAATCGACCGCGTCCCCGAAATTCCCCTTGAGGGAGCAGGTGAAGTCTCCCGTCGGGCGGATGTTGAAGAACAGCTCCCCGACCGCCTTGTCGTAGGTGACCCCCTCGAAGAACTCCTTCTGCACCGCCACGCGCGTGAACAGCTCCGACTGCCGCGGCCCCAGGATCAGGTTGTGAAGCCCCAGATCCGTGTCGGTCAGGACACCGTCGTGATTCTCGATGCGATAACCCCAGATGCCGAAGATGAGCCGCGTGTACCAGTCCTTCGGCTCACCCCAGAACACCCGCTCGACGATCGCTCCGTGCCGGCGCGTGTCGACGCGCGGGATGAACCCGGTGTCGGTCCGGAAGTCCCGCCCCAGGTCCTCGTAGGTGGTCATCCAGAACCACTCGCGCGACTGGTGGATGTAGCGCAGGAAGTAGGCCGGGTCGCCGAACCGCCCCGCCGGCTGGCCGAACTCCGCGGCGATGGGGTCCGGGTAGCGCGTGTCGGACTGCATGGCCTGGAACTTCAGGGTGTCCTTGTCGCTCAGGCGCAGGTGGCCGTCGGCCCCGTAGAGACGGTTCTGGTAGTCCGTCCCCTCGCGATCGGCCAGCAGGACGCCGAGGGTCGAGTTCCTGCCGACGTCGTGCCGGTAGCGCAGGACGCCGACGTGATTCTCCTGGTCGAGCAGCGTGTCGTCCGATTCCTGGTTCGACGGGAAGATCAAAGACGTCTTGTGATCGCTGCCGAACGCCGCCCCCAGGGCGTGCGCCCCCTCCTTGCCGCTCAGCTTGATCCCCCATTCCGGCTCGTGCACGGTGCGGGTGTAGACGACGTTCAGGGGGGTCGAGAAGAAGTCGGCCGCCTCCATGAAGAACGGCCGCTTCTCGGGGAAGAACAGGGCGAACCGCGTGTTGACCGCGAGCTGGGCGGTGTCGGCCTCGACCTGCGAGAAGTCGGGGTTCAGAGCCGAGTTGAGCGTCAGGTTGGGGGTGATGCTCCAGCGCGCCGACAGGCCCCCCTCCCCCGCCGCGGGGCGGCTCTGAAGCGGCGCGCCGGCCGCGTCGTCGCGCTCGTCGGCGCGGTGCGCCGTGATCGTCGGGTCGAACTCGAGGTTCCTGCCGGGCGTGATGCCGTTGAACCCCGTGAGCTTCGCCTCCTGGCAGAAGAAGCAGTCGCGGTCGCGGTCCAGAGGGCGCAGCAGGATCTGGTGGCGCAGGTCGCGCGGGTAGTTGCGCATCGCCAGGAAGCCCCAGGTCAGATCCTCGTCGGCCCGCGAGAAGCGCAGCGAGGTGAACGGAACCGACATCTCCACCTCGTACCCTTCGCCGGTGATCCGCCCGGCCGAGTGCCAGATGGCGTCCCAGGTCGGGTCCTCGCTCTGATCTCCGCCGTTGCCGACGTCGTTGCGCGACCCGTCCATCTGCACTCCGAGGGGATTCACGAACAGCTGGACGCCGCGCCTCTCGTCGTTGAACGTGTCGAGGAAGATCCCGACGAAGTCGTCGCGGAAGGCCTGGTCGCGGTCCGACAGGTGCGCCCGGATCGCCGCCGGGTCCGGGTCGTGCGCCCGGAAGGCGGCGTGCAGCCCCTCGTCGTCATACAGGAGGAGACACTCGGTCTTCACCGGAGCCGGCGTGTTCTCCCCCGGATCGATCTCGTACGCCAGGTCGAGGACCAGGGCGCTCTTCCACGCCTCCTCGTCGAGGATCCCGTCGACGCGCAAGGGGGACGCGGCGCGCGGGATGGTGAAGGATGGGGCGCCGTTCGACACCGCGGGCGGCGTGGGTGCATCGGTGATCGTCGGCGGCAGGATCGGCTCCGCGGCATTCCCCAGCGCCCGCGCCATCGGAGCCGGCGCGGCCCAGACGAGCAGCAGGACAACCCGCAGGACCGGTTCGATCGCGGATCGAACGCGCACGCCCCCTCGCACCAGAGATTCCCCCCGCCGAAGAACGGAGAAATGGTGCGATAGCAGACCACAGGCGCGGCTTTCCGGCCAGCGCAAAACTGTAAAAGGATTGTAAAAAGCGGGCGGCCGCCCCCGCCTACGGACAGACGGCGGCCGCCTCCACCTCGCGCACCACCTTGCGCGGATCGCTGCCTGGCGGGCAGTCCGCCGCGGAGATCGCGTCGGCGTCGAGACAGGCGCCGCCGCCGGGGCAGGCCGGTTGTGCGCCCGCCATCAGTGCCGCCGTGTTGCAGGCGACGCGCAGGCACTCACCGCACGCACCGCCCGACTCGAGGCAGGCCCCTCCGCCGACCTCGCAGGCTCCCACGCTGCACAGCCCGGGGGCCGCGCAGCCGAGGGCGGCGGGGCTGGGGAGCGCGG
>DASYUH010000107.1 GCA_036001465.1 Candidatus Polarisedimenticolia bacterium | reverse complement strand
TCCTGGGCCTGACGGGTGGGCGCCGCGTCCGCGCTGTCCACCACGTTGGAGAGCCAGGCGATCTTGCTGTTGAGCATCGTCGGCCAGTTGCACATGTCCTGGGAAGAGCGTGCCTTCACCTGGATCAGCTCGGCCTCGAAGGGCGACATCTTGGCGTCCAGCGCATCGGCCGCGGCCACCACGGCCTTTCCCTGGGGAGAGTCGCCCAGGCGGTCCTTGAGGCCGCGGAGCTGCGACCGCAGGGCGCGGATCTCGAGGATCGTCCCGTGGGCTCGTCCGAGGACGTCGCGCAGCTCGACCATCATCTCGTACTGCTTGCGCAGGTCGGCGGCGGACGTGGTGACGCGCGGGTCGAGCCTCACCTCTACGGGCGCGGTCAGGCTCTGCCCGCCGGCATTCAGCCGCACCTGGTAGGTCCCGGGCAGCACCATCGGCATGTCGGGAGGCCCCATGTCGAAGATCGCGGAGCCCACGAGCTTCGGCCGGTCGTGGCGCAGGTCCCAGACGAAGCGGTGCAGCCCGGCCTCCTTCGGCATCACGTCCGGCTTCTCCTCCGATTCCGGCCGCTCGGGCAGCGGCTTGTCGGGAACCACCTCCTCCTCGCTCTTGTAGGTCCGGATGACCTTCCCGCTGCCGTCGAGCACCTCGAGGTTCACGCCGGTCTGCGCCTTGCCGAGCTGGTAATAGAGGATGGCCCCTCCGGGCGGGTTCTGCCCCTGGAACGAGCCCCGGCCGCTGCCACCGCGGAAGCGCACGGCCGTAGTCGGCGCGAACAGGTGCACCTCGGCCTTCGCCACCGTGTCGTTCCACTGGCGCAGCGGCGCCACGTCGTCGAGGATCCAGAAGGCGCGGCCGTGGGTGGCGAGGACGAGGTCGTCACCCTTCACGACCAGGTCGTGGATCGGGACGGTGGGAAGGTTGAGCTTGAGGGGCTGCCAGCGGGCGCCGTCGTCGAAAGAGACGAAGACACCGGTCTCCGTCCCCGCGTAGAGCAGCCCCTTGCGGACCGGATCCTCGCGGACGGCGCGCACGAAGCTGCCGTCGGGGATGCCGTTCGAAGCGATCCGGCGCCAGCTCTTGCCGTAATCGTGCGTCACCCATGCGTAGGCCTTGTAGTCGTCGAGCTCGTGGCGATCCACGGCCAGGTACGCAGTTGCGGGGTCGTGGGGCGAGGCGTCGATCTGGCTGATGAGGCTCCACTCCGGAAGGTCCCTGGGCGTGACATTGTTCCAGGTCTGGCCGTCGTCGCGCGTGAGCTGCACGAGGCCGTCGTCGGTGCCGGCCCAGAGCAGGCCCTTCTGGCGCGGCGACTCCGCCAGGCTGAAGATCACGTCGTAGTACTCGATGCTGATGTTCTCGCCCGTGACCGGCCCGCCGGAGCGCTGCTGCTTGCTCTTGTCGTTCCGGGTGAGGTCGGGGCTGATGGGGGTCCAGCTCGCCCCGCCGTCGGCCGTCCGGAACAGCACGTTCCCCGCGTAATAGACGACGTTCGGGTCGTGCCGCGAGACGAGGATCGGCTCGGTCCAGTTGAACCGGTATTTCAGGTTCGCCGCTTCGTGCCCGTCGGTGTTGTCGGGCCAGACGCTCACGTTGCGCGTCTGTCCGGTCTTCTGGTCGAGGCGGGTCAGGATCCCGAAGTACTCCCCGGCGTAGACGGCGCTGCCGTCCGGCGTGGCGGAGACGTAACCGGCCTCGCCGCCGCCCACCGGGTTCCAGTCGGCGCGCGTGATCGCCCCCTGGTCGCTTCGACTCCGGATGCCCACCGACGAGTTGTCCTGCTGTGAGCCGTAGAGCATGTAGGGCCACTGGTCGTCCACGCTCACGTGGTAGAACTGCGCGGTCGGCTGGTTGTCCTGCCGGCTCCAGCTGTCGCCGCCGTCCACGCTGATCGTGGCGCCCCCGTCGTTGGCCAGCGCGATGCGCTTCGAGTCGCCCGGGTCGATCCACATGTGGTGGTAGTCCCCGTGCGGGGTCTGTATCGGCGTCCAGGTCTTCCCCCCGTCGCGGGAGCGGTACAGGCCCACGCACAGCACGTAGAGCGTGTCCAGCTCGCGCGGATCGGCGGCCACGTGGGTGTAGTACCAGGGTCGGTGGCGAAGCCGGTGGTCGTCGGTCATCTGCTTCCAGCTTTCGCCTCCGTCGTCGGAGCGATAGAGGCCACCCTTCCCGTCGGCGGCCTCGACCATCGCGTAGATACGATTGCCGTCCGCACCGGAGACGCTCACGCCGATCTTGCCGAGCACGGTCTCGGGCCAGCCCTTGCCCTCGACCTTCTTCCAGGAGCTGCCGCCGTCGTTCGAACGGTACAGGCCGCTCCCCGGGCCGCCGCTGGTCAGGCTCCACGGCGTGCGGTTGGCCTCCCACAGTGCTGCGAACAGGATGTTCGGGTTCCGGGGGTCCATGGCCAGGTCGATCGCGCCGGTCTTCTCGTCCTTGAAGAGGACCTTCTCCCAGGTCTTCCCGCCGTCCCGGGAACGGAAGACGCCGCGTTCCGGGTGGGGACCGTAGGCGTGGCCGAGGGCGGCCACGTAAACGAGGTCGGCGTTTTTCGGGTGGACGAGGAGAGCGCCGATCTGGCGGGTGTCCTTGAGCCCGACGTTGGTCCAGGTCTTTCCGGCGTCAGTGGACTTGTAGACGCCGTCGCCGTGAGAGAGGTTGCCGCGGATGCATGCCTCGCCGGTGCCGACGTAGACGACGTTCGGGTCCGAGTCGGCCACGTCGATCGCGCCGATCGAGGAGACCGCTTCCTTGTCGAACAGGCTCGTCCAGGAGGCGCCGCCGTTGGTCGTCTTCCAGACCCCGCCCCCGGTGTAACCGGCGTAGTACGTGTTCGTGTCGCCGGTCGTCCCCACGGTGGCCATGGCGCGTCCCCCGCGCCACGGGCCGATGAGGCGGTACTTCATGCCGTTGAAGGGCTCCGGGGTCTTCTCGGCGGCCGCGCTGGCGCGCGCGAGGGTGGCGACGGCGACGAAGAGGACGGCAAGGCAGCGGGCGCGGCGCATCATCGAGCCTCCTTCAGGGGAAATGTTCCGGGAGCCTATGCGCGGCCGACGGCGGCGGTCAAGGCGAAGACTTCGCCAACACGCGGAGCGGCACGGATCCTGCACTTTTCGTGATTCAACTCGGGGAGGGAACCATGCGCAAGGACAGCCACCGCTCGGCGCGCTCGAATCCCGGAGGGAGGGTCCGCTACGCGGTGGTCGGATTGGGCTACATCGCCCAGGTGGCCGTCCTGCCTGCGTTCGCGAACGCCCGGCGGAACTCCGAGATCTGCGCGCTCTTCTCCGGCGATCCCGCCAAGCGGCGCACGCTGGGCCGGACGTACGGTGTCGAGCCCTTCCCCAGGACCGACCAGTTCGCGCCCAAGGTGCTTCATTTTCCGACTGCATCCTGACGGGACAGGAGCCTCGACCCTCAGGGCGAGAGGGCCTGGCGGACGTACGGGTGATCGAGGCCCTTACAAATCGTCGGACGCGGGGGCTCCGATGCGGCTGGCCGAGTCGCGGCCGGGCTCTCCGCCGAGCCCCGATCAGGTCATCGAGCGCCCGGGCGTCGGCGAACCGGAGCTGGTGAAGGCGACGCCGCCCTCCGGCAAGAGCTGATCCGGGGAGGGTGGCGCGGATCACCTCCCCGAACGTGGACTTGCCCTACCCTGGCCGTTGAGCGATGCTCAACAGGTGAGTTCCAGGGGCCTTTCGCTGCACTCCGACGAGACGAGCGAGCCCGCGCGCGCCCGCGGCAAGGGCCTCGTCCTCCTCGTCATCCTCCTGCTCCTCGGGGTCGCCGGTGGCCTGGGCTTTCTCGGCTACGGGATCCTGGAGCGGACGGACGCCGTCGAACGACAGGTGGCCACTCTGGCCGCAAAGGCCGACGTGTCGGCGGCCCTCGCCCGGCAGGCGATGGATCGGGCGGTCGCCGCCGAGGCGGCGGCGCGGGCGGCCGCGGAGGGCCGTCAGCTGGCGGAGGCGCAGACCGCCGGCGCGCGCCAGGAGGCCGATGCGGCGCTCCAGGAAGCCAGCAGCGCCCGCGAGACGGCTGTTCGCGCGCAGGCCGAAGCGGATGCCGTTCGCAAGAGGGCCGAGGCCGAAGTCAACCGTCTCGAGGCGGCTCTGGGGCAGATCGCCGAGACGCGGCGCACGGCCCTCGGCCTGACGATGAACCTCGGAAGCGACCACCTGAAGTTCGAGTTCGACAAGGCCGAGCTGAGGCCGGAGGACCGGGAGCTGCTGAGCCGCATCGCCGGAATCATCATGACCTCGCACGACTACACGATCTCCGTGAACGGGCACACGGACGACGTCGGTTCCGACGCTTACAACCAGAAGCTCTCCGAGCGGCGCGCCCAGGCGGTGCGGGATTACCTCGTCAAGGCCGGGCTTTCGGGGGAGATCCTCAGCGTCCAGGGGCACGGCAAGGCGCTGCCTCTCGTTCGCGGAACCTCCGAAGGAGCCCGCGCCAAGAACCGCCGTGTCGAGCTCGGCCTCGTCAACACGCAGATTCGCTACGGCCGTTGAAGGGGGCGCGTTCTCTACGCCGGCCGCGCCGGCGGGTGGCATACGAACGAGGTATGCTGACGCCATGAAACTCCGGCCGTACGAGACGGACGCGCCCCGAGCCGATCCGGACATCGATGAAAACGGCGTCGACCGTGCCCAGATTCGCGCGATGCTGCAGCTCACGCCCGAGGAGCGGCTGTTGAGAGTCGAGGA
This sequence comes from Candidatus Polarisedimenticolia bacterium, assembly GCA_036001465.1. NCBI lineage: Bacteria > Pseudomonadati > Acidobacteriota > Candidatus Polarisedimenticolia > Candidatus Polarisedimenticolia bacterium. The sequence goes on along the minus strand of DASYUH010000107.1, from coordinate 76 downwards.
GTTCATCGAGTCCATGCTCGAGATCCGGAAGCTGAATGAGGAGCGCCCGGTCCGCTGAGATCCTTCGCCTCCTTGC
>DASYUH010000106.1 GCA_036001465.1 Candidatus Polarisedimenticolia bacterium | reverse complement strand
ATCGTGTCGATCCCAACACGACGGGCGTATTCCAGCGGCCCCCCCTGCGGCTGCGGCCACCCGATGCCCAGGACTGCACCGAGATCGGCATCATAAGGCGAGGAAACAATTCCCTCGGCGAGACAGCGACCAATCTCATTGATCATCTGCCAGATAGGACGGGTGGAGACCTCCGTCGAGCTTGGAGTCCCATTCGCGTTCCCCCCGATCAAGGAGTAGATCCGCTCGTCAACCACCTGTCCTTCAGGGTCGAGGTAGAATCCCTTCGCTTCTTCGCGGCGGCGGCGCTGATAGCCACGATGACCGGCTTCCAGTACCGGCCATAGACGCGGGAGATACTTGACGCGCTCCCCGAGATGTCTGGACACGGAGTCATGAATGCCCCGGAAGATCTCGATACCTACCGCGTCCATCAGGCGAAACGGGCCCATGGCCCAGCCGAAGGCCTTCATCGCTCTGTCCACCGAGTCGATTGAGGCCCCTTCCGTCACCAGGGCTATAGCCTCGTTGAGGTAGACCAGCAGGATCCTCGTCGTGAAGAAGCCGGGGCGGTCACGCACCAGTAGAGGCACCTTGCCCTGCCAGCCAGTCATCGCGAGCGTCCGTTGCAGTGTGCGCTCGCTGGTCGCCTCGGCGGTTGCGATCTCGACGAGCTGATAGCGGTGGGCGGGCCAGAAGTAGTGGGTGCCGATGACTCTGTCCGGCCGGCGGGCGGTCGCCGCAATCCTCGTGATCGGGATAGACGAGGTATTGCTGGCAATGATTGAATCGGCAGACACACATTCTTCAACGGCGGCGAGCACTTCTTGTTTCGTCTGGACATCTTCGATCACGGATTCGATGACACATTCGACTCCGTCGAGGTCTGAGTAGTACGGCGTCAGATGAATGTCGTGCAACCTGGCTTCAGCCTCTGCCGCACTGATGCGTCCGCGATCGACATCCGACTTGTACGTCAGCTGAAGCATATCTGCGGCACGCCGGACACCTCCAGGGCGCGGCGCGACGACGACCACCGTTGCCCCCAGATCTGAGAGCATGCGCGCGATTCCTGATCCGATTGTTCCGGCCCCGACGATTCCAAACCGGCGGACATGCCCTCTCTCGATCATGCCGAGGCTCCTCGAGGTCTGAACAGTTGCGAACGTGCCTGGGGAGAAGCTCGTCGCCGGCCACCCGCCTATCGTCAGGGGATCCCGTTTCCCCTTGTAGTCGTACCACCGGTATGTCACTGCACCCCAGGCCATGCCCGCCCCGACGGAGGGGGCGTCCCGTCACGCCCCCCGCCGAGGGCGACGCTGCGCATCACGTGGTTCATCATCGCCCGCGCCACGTCGAGGCCCGAGGCCCCCTGCGCCGAACCGGCCATTCCCTTCGCCTCCCGGTCACGCCCCAGCTCACGGCACCACGACGACGTCGCCGGGCTGGAGGAACAAGTCCTCCTGCTGCGCCTCCGGGGCGACCGCTTTGTTGTAGTTGAACGAGACCCGCTTGACGGTCGTCCCGTTCGGGCGAAGGATCACGATTCGCGAGCGGGCGGCGAACTCGGTGAACCCGCCGGAGAGGGCGATGACGTCGAGCACCGTGGTCCGGCTCTTCAGCTCGTACTGGCCGGCCTTCTTCACCTCGCCGAGCACCGAGACCTTGAAGCTGTGCACTTCCCGGACGATCACGGACACCTCTGGCGTCGGGATGTAGTCCGTCAGCCTCTTCACCAGCACATCCCGGAGCTGCATCGCGGTGAGACCCGCCGCCTGGACATCGTTGAGAAGCGGGAGCGAGATCTTGCCATCCGGCCGCACGGGCACGGCCCGGCTGATCGCCGTGTTGTTCCACACCGCGATGTCGAGGAGATCCTCGGGCCCGATCCGGTAATCACCCGGCTCCTGGGTCCTCCCCGGCTCCGGCCCGTTCCTTGGTTCCTCGGCGGCGCCCGCTCCGACGGCCACCGACATCGTCACCAGCGCCGCGACCACCAACCGCCGAATCATCATGGGTTTCGTCCCCCAATTTCATTTCGCAGGTCGAAAAGGCCCTCGGAGGCCACCGCCGGGACCGACCGCAGGCCGCTCGACTTCCAGAGGTCGAGCATGTCGGGGAGGTTCGGACGCGAGGCGACGACCTCCAGCCGGGCGACGTGGTGCATGCAGTGAACGACCTCCCGGATCCCCTCCGCGGCCTCGAGCGCCGCCTGCACTCGGGCCTGGGCGAACGGCGTGGTCTCCGCGTCCCGCGCAACGAGCTCGAGGTTGCCGATGATCACCGTGAGCGGGTTGTTGATCTCGTGCGCCGCCGCATTGGCGAGCCGCACCACCGCGGTGACCGGGTCGCCGCCTGCCGCCGGCTCGATAGGCCGGGGCTTCGGGCGTCGGTTCCGCTTGTCCGTCCGCACGCCGACCTGGCCGTGAGGCTTCATCTGGCCGTCCTCCTGGGTCTAGGCGGGCACCACCCAGGTGCAGTCCACCTCGACCGCCACGCTCCGCTGGAGCAGGTCGACCGAGAGCACCAGGA
>DASYUH010000105.1 GCA_036001465.1 Candidatus Polarisedimenticolia bacterium | reverse complement strand
AAATTCGTCTTTCATTTAAGAGATAAATCGGTGGAGTAATTCCTGCTTCCTGGAGCGGCCGGAGGCCGCGAACGGGAGGACGGGATGTGGGAGCGGAACGATGGAGAGTCCGACGAGGTCGAGGTGCGCCCGGAGGAGTTGGCGTCGCAGACTGGGGACGAAGAAGAGCGTCGAGCACCGCGGTTGTTCGGTGAGCCGGGAACCGGGATCACGACACGGGAGGTGGTGATGCCGGCGATCGAGGGGCCGGAGGACGAGGTGCCCGTGTCGGAAGCTGAGACGGAAGAGGAGCCGGCGCCACCGATCCTGACGGGGCGGAGAAAGGGAGGACCGCTACGGCGTGTGGTGGAGGAGGAGCCTCAGCCGGGCGTGGAAGGGGTGTCCTTGAGTGGCGAGCAGCGGTTGTTGATCCTGGATGCCTGGGGGAGGTCGGAGCTGACGGCCGGGGCGTTCGGGAAGATCGCGGGTGTGTCGGCGCACACGTTGTACGCCTGGAAGAAGCGCTTCGAGCTCCTGGGGCCGGCGGGGCTGGACGAGAAGCGGCGGGGAGCGCCTGCGGGGAGCCGGATGCCGGAGGCGACGAAGCGTGCGATCCTGATGATGAAGAGGCAGCACGAGGAGTGGGGGTGCGATCGGATCCACGACATGCTGTTGCGCTCGGAGGGGTTCGCGGCGAGTTCAGGGGCGGTGGCGCGGGTGCTGCGGGAGGCCGGGTACGAGAGCGAGGAGCGAGCGACGGAGCGGCACCCGGACAAGCCGCGGGAGTTCGAGCGGGCGAGGCCGAACCAGCTGTGGCAATCGGATCTGTTCACGTTCCTTTTGAAGCGGGAGGGACGGCGGTTGTACCTGGTGGGGTTCATGGACGACCACAGCCGGTACATCGTGGGGTATGGGCTGTACGGGTCGTCGTCGGGGGGCCTGGTGCGGGAGGTGTTGGAGGCGGCGATCGCGAACTACGGGGCGCCGGAGGAGGTGTTGACGGACCAGGGGCCGCAGTATCACACGTGGCGTGGGACGAGCGAGTTCGCGCGGCTGTGCGCGCGTCGGGGGATCCGGCAGCTCTTGGCCCGGGCGCGGCACCCGCAGACCTTGGGGAAGATCGAGCGGTTCTGGGGGACGCTGTGGCGGGAGTGCGTGGAGAAGGCGGTGTTCCAAGGCCTGGACGATGCACGCCGGCGGATCGGGTTGTACATCGACTACTACAACTTCCAGAGGACGCACCAGGGCCTGGAGGGGCTGGTGCCGGCGGACCGGTACTTCTCGGCGGCGCCGCAGGTTCTGGAGACGCTGAAGAAGCGAGTCGAGGCGAACGCCCTGGACGTGGCGCGTCACGGGACGCCGCGGCAGAGCGTGTACCTGACCGGGCGTGTGGGAGAAGCAGGGATCACGCTGCACGGGGAGGGTGGGAAGCTGGTGGTGCAGACGACGGAAGGTGGCCGGCAGGAGGTGGACCTGACGGCGCCGGGCCGGAGAGCGCCGGTTGTGGAGGGCGAGGGAGGTGAGGCATGAGCACGAAGGGGATACGGCCACAAGCGCGGCCGTTGACAGGAGACGCGGGGCCGAAGCGCAGCGCGGCATTGATCCTGGAGGTGCTGGCGGGGCTGCGGACGCCGACGGAGGCCTCGGAGGCTTTGGGGGTCTCGGCGATGCGGTACTACGTGCTGGAGCGGCGGGCGCTGGAGGGGATGGTGCAGGCGCTTCAGCCGCGGCCGAAGGGAAAGAGACGGCGGCCCGAGGACGCGCTGCAAGAGGCGGGGCGGGAGAAGGCGAGGCTGCAGCGGGAGATGGGGCGGTTGCAGGCGCTGGTGCGTGCGGCGCAGCGGACGATGGGGCTGCCGCCCCCGCCGTCGCGGGACAAGGGGAAGGGAGACAAGCGCCGGCGGCGCCGGCCGCAAGTGAGGGCGGTGAAGGCGATGGCCTTGTTGCGGGCGCCGGCACCGGAGTCGGGACCGACAGCGGCCGCACCAGAGTCGAACCGATGAGCCGGCCGCCCGAAGGCGTGGGGCACGTGGATCGATTGGAGGGGCCGGAGGACCTCAAGCGCCGGCTGCGGGTTCTCCTGGACACTCTGTCCGGCCGGGTGAGCGTGGCGCAGGCGTGCGAAGAGCTTGGAGTCAGTGAGTCGCGGCTGCACGAGCTCAGGCGGGAGGCTCTGGAGGGTGCGCTGGGGGCGTTGATGCCGAAGCCGGCTGGGCGGCCGGCGACGGCGGAGACCAGGACCGCGCGGGAGAAAGAACTGGAAGGTCGCATCCAGGAGCTGGAAGTGGATCTGCAGGCGGCGCTGGTGCGCACCGAGTTGGCGCTGGCGATGCCGGAGCTGTTCCGGAGTAAAAAAAACTCCCGGCGCCGGAAGAAGCCAACAGGGCCTGCAGCGCCTGGCAGCGGCGGTTGAGGCGGCACGTCGGACGACTGGAGAGCATCGTGCAGGACCAGACGGAGAGTCGGCGGGATCGCCGGCGGCGCGGGCCGAGGCGTCAGCGGCGAGCGCGCCAGGCGGAGCGCACCGCGCGGCGTTCCGCCGTCGCGTTCGCTCGCTGGCTGGAGTGCCATGGCGAGACCCGGTCGGCCAGCGCCCGCCGCCTGGCCCTGTCGTTGTCGGCGCTCTCGCGCTGGATGCGTCGCTGGAAAGAGGACCGCATGACGTTGAGGCCGCGCGGCCGGCCGGTCGAGGACCTCGACCGCGAGACCCGCGCGGACATCCTGGGGGTCTTCTCGCTGATGGGGCCGCACGCCAGCCTGGCGGCCCTGCGGGACCTGTTCCCCCAGGTAGCCCGGGCCGAACTCGACCATCTCCTCGAGCGTTGCCGGTCGGTGTACCGGCGACGCAGGCGGTGGCTCGTTCATACCCTGCGCTGGACCCGTCCCGGCACGGTGTGGGCCATGGACTTCACCGAACCGCCCGCGCCGATCGACGGACAGTATCGCTATCTGCTTCTGGTGCGTGACCTGGCCAGCGGCCGGCAGATGCTGGCCATGCCGTGCGAGGGCGAGGGCGCCCGGGTCGTCGTGGACGCGTTGCGCATGCTCTTCGAGCACGAGGGCCGGCCCCTGGTGATCAAGATGGACAACGGATCCGCCTTCCTCTCGTGGGAGGTCGGGACGTTGCTCCGGGAACACCGCGTGTTCGCCCTGTTCTCTCCTCCGGGCACGCCGGCCTACAACGGGAGTGTCGAGGCCGGTATCGGCTCGCTCGAGGTGCGCGCCTTCTACCAGTCGGCGCGACACGACCGGACCGGGCAATGGACCTGCGATGATGTCGCCGCTGCGCGTCGCCAGGCGAACGACACGGCACACCCTTGGGGACTGGGCGGCCCCACGCCCGAGGCGGCGTGGGAAGCCCGCACTCCCATCACCGAAAACGATGCACGGCTGTTCCGCTCGGCGTATGATCACCACAGAGAACGCGAATGCGCCGAGCGCCAGATCCCTTCATGGAAGCTTCGTTCACACTGGCTCCGGGCGTCCATCGACCGCGTCGCCCTCAGCCGTGCCTTGATCGAACGCGGTTATCTACTCATCCGAAGCAGGCGCGTTACTCCACCGATTACGCTCCATTATGCGGGACGAATATCATGAGGGGCACAATATGGCCGAGCATGGTAAGAGGGGCGAAGGGCCTGGCGAAGAGGGAGATCGACAAAGCGAGGCTGTCGAGAGATCAATCCAAATTGACTATCGTAATGATCAGGACGATCAATGTGGTGGATCGGCTGACCAAGCATTAATGGGTGGTCAAGGTCAAACATCTCAGTTTAGGTCGTTCGAGGGTTTCGCACACGGTCTTGGGGCCTGGATGGCGGCTGGTGAAGCAGAGTGGCGATCCCGGCATCCGAATGAACGCAAAGTAACCGGTAAATAGTTAAAGGCCGATCGTGTCTAGAATGGATGAATGGCCTTGCGTAACTTGGTCAGGATCAGCACGACAAGCAAGAAGGAGGATCGATGATGAAGCTTCTCAACAAATTCAGCGTGAAGGTGCCGTTGCCTCACGGCAGAGATGTGGGGGTGTCTAGAAACTCGGTTTCTGTCGATGCGTCCTAGGTGGGCACCAGCATTGTTGTTTGGTGCTCTCACCGTGGCTCCCTGCTTCTATGGTGTGTGGGTCAACCGGTGCTCCGAGGAGAAGGGTAAGTTAATCTCGGAGGGCCAAGAGACCGATCATGCCATGAGACTGGACGAAGACGACCCGGCGGTATGGGAGGACGTAAGAGCGTTTCAGAAAGCACAGACGCCAGGATCAACGAGGAAGGCGCTGAGACTCCTCGATGAGAAGCTCCAGAATTGGGATTCTCATCCTGCAGGCCTCATAACGTCGATCTTGGACGTGGTTGGTGAGCACCGCATTAACGCGGGGCGAACACACCTGGTCAGGTTTCTGTACATTGACGACCGCCTGAAGGGCGCAAATTTCATCAAAGACACGGCCTGTCTTGCTCTTGGGGAGCTTGGAGGTGCAGGTGCTTTTCAAGAGCTTCAGAAGCTTGCACGTCAAAGCTCAGATGAGCCTTTAGCATCCATTGCGACAGCGCTGGGTGCTTTAGGTGACCCGAGGTCAATTCCCCTTTTAGAAGACCTTGCGATGCGCCCCGATGCGCAGTTGCGAGCACGGGCACTTTCATCCCTTGCAAAGTATTGTAGTCCGACATCCCAGGATGAAGTAATCAGAGCCATGATGGACCAGGACGACGATGTCCGTAATGGCGCGGTATTCTGGTTATCTAGGTGCGGAGGAACTCGAGATGCTCAGGTGTTGATGGATCGCCTAGAGGACCCTGACCCACTAGTGCGTATGAATGCAGTGAAGGGTCTAATTCGGATCGGTACGTCGATCGCTTGCAAGAAACTCAATGATCTTGTTCAGGATCCCGATCTGAGCGTCCGGGAGATCGCTGCGGATTATGCTCGGATCTGTGGCCCCCATTAGATCGGTGGGCTGCTGTCCATGCTCGCCAAGCGGGACTTATGCCGACGTGGCCCTCCGCGCGGAGCGCTCCGGGACCACGCGGCATAAGGCGCGCTTGGGCGAGACGCGGACCCCGCGGCAACGCCCGCGCCGGCCGCACTTCTCTTCGCTGATCTGATCTCCTCGACAACCTGATCCGTGCGGCCGTCACGGTCGTTGCGTGCGGGGCGCAGCGAGCATGATGCACTGCCCCCCTTGCGCGGCCTTCGGCCCGCCCCCCGGCGGGCCGCCGGGGGGCTCGCGCTCAACCGCGCGCCGCACCGGCGAACAAGATCAACTACTCATCGAAGGAAAGAGCAACGGCGTCGTCATCGAGGCGAGTTCGAGACGTCGGGCGCCGAGCCCCCCAGCGGCCCGCTGGGGGGCGTGCCGCAGGCCGGCGCCAGGGGGGAACTGCAAAGACGCCGCTGCGACCCGGACGCACGGGCCGTGACGGTCGCGCGGCGCGGCGATGGGAGCGTTCACTTCTTTAACGGTGGAGTGCGGCCGGCGCGGCCTGTGCCCCGGGGGCCGCGTCGGATAACGCCTGTTCCGTACGACGCGCGCTACGGTCTGTGTGGCGCGCGGCGCTCGACCCTGGCCCGGAGCGAGGAGCGGAGGGCCAGGGTTACGGATCGCGGCGTTATCGGATGCGGCGAGCAGCAACCCTATTGTCTCTGCGTCCGGTCAGTCATCACGGGGCAAAGAGCTTCTGAAGGCGCGTGGTGAGAGCTGGCGGTCGTCGCGACAGGGCCGCGTTCCTGATGACCTTTATAGTGACCATGCCGCCGGCGTCGAGACTGTCATCGGTGTGCTGTTCAACCTCGCCGATAGCCATGCCGGCCCGCGTGGGCACGTTGTCCAAGCGTACCGCGTCTTCAATCGTTGCGACGAGCGGTGGTGTCAGGCCACGTTCAAAGACACCAAAGTCCTGGCGCTCGGTGCTATCGATCTCAACGATGCCAAGTAGGAAGACACAGTGGGTCCCTCGAAGGAGGGAGCCACGGCATGCCGTCCTTGAGACTACCGATGAGACGATTGCGAGAGATCCTCAGACTCAAGTACGACTGCGGGCTCCCACCGCGCCATCGACTGGGCTCTGTTGTATCGTGGGCGGCGGGTGGGACCGAGGGACGGTCGCATGCGTCGTCTGGCGATGCTTGGAGTCGTGGCGCTCAGCGGCTGCACGGCCGCGCCGACCGGCACGGCGGCTCGGGAATGGCGGGGCGCGGAGCGGAAGGCCATGGCCGGCCGCGTGCGGGAAGAGTTCCGCCACGCGTGGGAGGGCTACAAGCGGTACGCCTGGGGCCACGACGAGCTGAAACCCCTGAGCCGGGAGGCGCATGACTGGTATTCCCGGCCGCTCCTGATCACGCCGGTGGACGCTCTCGACACGCTGCTGCTCCTCGGTGACAGGGAGGAGGCCGAGCGCACCAGGGCGTACATCGTGGAGAACCTCTCCTTCGACAAGGACATCTCGGTCAAGAACTTCGAGATCACCATCCGGGTCCTCGGCGGGCTGCTGTCCGCCAGCCAGATGATGAGCGACCCCCGCCTGCTGGCGCTCGCCGACGACCTGGGTCGCCGTCTCCTGCCGGTCTTCGATTCGCCGACGGGCATGCCCTACGTGTACGTGAACCTCAAGACGGGGGAAACGAGCGGCGCCGAGAGCAACCCCGCGGAAATCGGTACCCTCCTGCTGGAGTTCGGCACCCTGGCCCGGCTCACCGGCAAGAGTGTCTATTACGACAAGGCGAAGCATGCGCTGACCCGGCTGTTCGAACGCCGATCCCCGATCGGCCTGGTGGGGGAGGTGATCGACGTCGAGTCGGGTCGCTGGGTCAGCCCCTCGAGCCACGTCGGCGCGCGCATCGACTCCTACTACGAATATCTCCTGAAGTGCTGGCGGCTGTTCGACGACGAGGAGTGCGGCCGGATGTGGCGAGAGAGCATCGCGGCTCTGAACCGGCACGTCGCGGACGAGACGCCCACAGGACTCTGGTACGGACCGGTCGACATGACGTCCGGCCGGCGCACGGCCAGAGAATTCGGCGCGCTCGAGGCGTTCTTCCCGGCCGTCCTGGCCCTCGCCGGCGACCTCGATCGGGCGCGGCGGCTGCAGGACTCCGCCTTCAGCATGTGGAGCGCGGCGGGTGTGGAGCCGGACGGCTTCGACTACGTCGCCATGCGCGCGACCCACCCGGCGTACCCGTTGCGCCCCGAGATCGTCGAATCGGCCTGGTCCCTGCACCGGGCCACGGGCGATCCGCGCTACCTCGACATGGGCCGGGTCTTCTTCGACGCCATCGTGACGCACTGCCGGACCGAGGCCGGCTATGCGGTCCTCGAGGACGTCAACACGAAAAGGCAGGGCGACCTGATGCCGAGCTATTTTCTCGCCGAGACGCTCAAGTATTTCCACCTGCTCTTCGCGCCGCAGGACGACATCGACCCCGAGAAAGTCGTCTTCACGACCGAGGCGCATCCGCTGCGCCGGACCTGGTGACCTCCGGCGGTGTCCCGCTGGCCGTCCGGAAAGGCCCCGGACCGCAAGTCGGGCCGCAAGTCCCGGACCGCAAGTCCTGGTTGACTTCCCGTCAACCTCGCCGTACTCTCCCTCGGCCATGACACGAGTGACGGCGCGTGCCGCAATCCGGAACAGGTTTCATCACGGTCATCGCCACGCCCATCGGTGCGTCCGCGCACCGAGGGAGATGACCGGCCGCCACTCACGGTAGTCCTCCCTCCCGCCCGGACGCATACACAACACCCCGTCAAGATCACACCTCCGATCGCCCGCTGACCTTTCTCAGCCGGCCGGACCCGAATCGAGTGGCGCCACGTCCGGCCCCGGCACGGCCGATGGATGAAGCACGATGCCACCGATGCTCAGATTGGCCCTTCCGAAGGGAAGGATCACCGACGAAGTCGTCAAGCTCCTCGCCGCCGCCGGCCTCCCGGTCCGCAGCAACGGGCGATCGTACCGCCCGCAGGTCGCCGAGACGGGAATCGAGGCGAAGTACCTGAAGCCCCAGAACATTCCGAGGCTCATCGAGATCGGGGCGCACGACTGCGGCTTCACCGGCCACGACTGGGTCGTGGAGAGCGGCGCCGACGTGGTCCAGGTGCTCGACACCGGCCTCGACCCGGTGACCCTGGTCGCGGCGGTCCCCGAGACGGGCGCCGCCGAGGCGCTCGCGCCGGCCGGATTGCGACCCGGCGAGGCGCCCCCCGGCCGTCCGCTCATCGTCGCGTCGGAGTACGAGACGATCACGCGCCGGTACCTCGACGGGCGGGGCGTGCCCTGCGTGTTCATCCGCACCTTCGGCGCGACGGAGGTCTTTCCTCCCGAGGACGCCGACATGATCCTCGACCTCGTCGCGACCGGCACGACCCTGCGCGAGAACCACCTCGTCGTGGTGGACGAGGTCCTGAAATCGTCCACCCGCTTCGTCGCGTCGCGCGCCGCGCTGGACGACGGGGCGAAGGCGGAGCGCATCGAGATGCTCCGGACCATGATGCAGGCGGCGCTCGAGGGGCGGCGGCGCGTCCTTTTGGAGATGAACGTGGCGCGCGACAGGCTGGCGGCGGTCGTGGACGTGCTGCCGGCGATGAAGTCGCCGACCATCCAGGAGCTCTACGGCGGCCAGGGGTACGCCGTGAAGGCGGCGGTGCCGCGCGACGGGCTGCCGGGCGTGATCCTGCGCCTGCGGCAGGCCGGCGCGACCGATCTCATCGCCTGCGCCCTCGAGAAGGTGATCCCGTGAGCGGGCGCCGCCGGGAGAAGGATCCCGTGAGCCCCCCCGATCCGACGCCCGACGTGGCGCGCCTGAAGCCCTACACGGTGCCGGCCGCGGGGCGGCAGGAATTCCTGCGGCTCGACTTCAACGAGAGCCTGCTCGGGCCTTCCCCCCGGGTGCTCGAGCGGCTTCGCCGCATCGCGATCGAGGACATCTCCCTCTACCCGGACGAGACCGAGGCGCGCGCCGCGGTGGCGGGCCATTTCGGTCTCGACCGGCGGTCGGAGCTCGAACTCGTCCTGACCTCCGGAGTCGACGAAGGGATCCGCCTCGTGTGCGACTGTTTCGTGCGGGCCGGAGACAAGGTGGTCCTCGTCGATCCGGGCTACGCGATGCATCGGTTCTACGCGACGCTCGCCGGAGCGGACATCGTGAGCGTGGACTGCAACCAGGACCTGTCGTTCCCGGCGGCTCGGCTTCGGGCGGCGGCCGCCGGCTGCCGGCTCGTCATCGTGGGGAATCCGCACAATCCGACCGGCGCGCCGGCTCCCGCGGGGTTCGTCGAGGAGCTGGCGGCGGCCTGCCCCGAGGCCATCGTCCTCGCCGACGAGGCGTACGCCGAGTTCGCCGGCCACTCGTCGGTCGCCGCGCTCGGCCGCCTGCCGAACCTGATCGTCGCCCGGACGTTTTCCAAGGCCTACGGCCTCGCCGGGCTGCGCGCCGGCGTCCTCCTGGGGGACCGGGCGACGCTGCGCTGGGTGGCGCGCATGCGATCGCCTTACGCGGTCAACTCCATCGCCCTGCTGGCCCTGACGGCGGCGCTCGAGGACGAGGCCTGGATGACGCGCTACGCCGCCGAGGTGCGCGCCGCGCGGGGGGACCTCGAGGCGGCGCTGCGCGCGCTCGACATCCCGACCTATCCGAGCGCCGCCAATTTTCTCGTGGCGCGCTTCGGAGAGCGGGCGCCCGCCATCCGCGAAGCGCTGCGGTCCCGCGGTGTCCTGGTGCGGGATCGGAGCGATCATCCGCTCCTGCGCGGCACGCTGCGCATCGGGGTCGGGACGCGGGAGCAGGTCGGCGCGTTCCTGGCGGCCCTCGCCCCCGCGCTGGCCGAGGCGAGGGAGACCGCCGGAGCAGGCGGGGAGGAGGCGCGATGAGAAGACGCACCGCCCGCCTGCGCCGCACGACGAAGGAGACCGACATCCGTCTCGCCCTGGCGATCGAGGGACGCGGCCGCGTCCGGGTCCGGACCGGCATCGGCTTCTTCGACCACATGCTGACGGCGCTGGCGCTGCACGGCGGGCTCGATCTCGAGGTCGAGGCGCGGGGGGACCTGCACGTCGACCAGCACCACCTGGTGGAGGACTGCGGCATCGTGCTCGGGCAGGCCCTGCGCCGGGCGCTGGGGGACCGCAAGGGGATCGAGAGGACGGGGTACTTCGCCTTCCCGATGGAGGAGTCGCTGGCCCTGGCGGCGCTCGACCTCGGCGGCCGGCCGTCCCTCGTCCTGAGGGCCCGCTTCCGGCGCGTCCGGGTGGGCGATCTCGAGACCGACACCATCCCGGAATTCCTGCGCGGGCTGACGCGCGGCCTGATGGCCGACCTGCACGTCGTCCTGCCGTACGGATGGAACGATCATCACAAGGCCGAGGCGATCTTCAAGGCGGTCGGCAAGTCGGTGAAGCTGGCCGCGAGCCGGGACGGCCGCTATCGCGGCCTCGTCCCGAGCACGAAGGGGAGGCTCGAATGATCGGGGTGGTGGACTATGGCGCGGGCAACCTGAGAAATGTCCAGGCGGCGCTCGATCGTCTCGAGGCCCCGTGGAGGCCGGTTGCCGGTCCGGCCGATCTCGAGGGGGTGGCGCGGCTGATCCTGCCGGGGGTCGGGCGGTTCGGGCCCGCCGCGCGGCGCCTCCGGGAGACGGGGCTCGCCGGGCCCTTGCGCGAATTCGCCCTCTCCGGGCGGCCGTTCCTGGGCATCTGCCTCGGGATGCACCTGCTGTTCGAGGCGAGCGACGAGGATCCGGACGATGCGGGCCTCGGCCTCCTGCCGGGTCGCGTGCGGCGCCTTGCGATGCGGCCGCTGCCGCACATCGGCTGGGCGGCGGTCGCGCCCCTCCTCCGGGGGCCCGGGACGCTCTTCGAAGAGATGCCGGAGCGCTTCGACGCCTATTTCGCGCACACCTACGCCGTGACGCCGGACGACGAACGCGCCGCCGCCCTGACCCTGGGGCCCGCGCCGTTCGCGGCCGCGGTCGCCCGCGGCGCGACCTGGGGCGCGCAATTCCATCCCGAGAAGAGCTCGGAGTGCGGCCGCCGGATCCTGGCCCGCTTCGCGGCCCTGGCCCCTGCCCGCAGCGGAGCGCCGGTCACGGCACGAGACATCGCGGCGACCGGCGCCACGGCGCGCTCCGCTCTCGCGGGACATCCGACCGCCGGCGGCCGGCTTCGCCGGGTCATTCCCTGCCTCGACATCAAGAATGGACGCGTCGTGAAGGGGGTCAAGTTCCGGGATCTGAGGGACGCCGGCGATCCGGTCGAGAGGGCAGGCGCGTACGATCGGGACGGGGCCGACGAGGTCTGCCTGCTCGACGTGTCGGCATCGCAGGAGGAGCGCTGGCCGCTCCTGGATCTCGTCGGACGGGTGGCCGCGCGACTGACGGTGCCGTTCACGGTCGGCGGCGGCATCCGCACGGTCGAGGAGATGCGCGCGCTGCTCCTGGCCGGCGCCGATCGGGTGTCGATCGGCACGGCCGCCTGGGAGGATCCAGCGTTGATCGCGCGGGCGGCCGCCGCCTTCGGCAGCCAGTTCGTCGTCGTGTCGATCGATGCCCGCCGCCGGAACGCCGGCTTCGAAGCCACCACCCACGGCGGGCGGCGCGGCACAGGCATGGACGCCGTCCAGTGGGCCCGCGAGGCGGAGCGCCTGGGGGCGGGGGAGATCCTCCTGAACGCCATGGACGCGGACGGGACGCGGGGGGGCTACGATACGGATCTGACGCGCCGGGTGGCCCGCGCCGTGCGCCTTCCGGTCATCGCCTCGGGGGGCGCCGGCACGCCCCTCGACATGGCTCGTGTCCTTCGGGAGGGAGAAGCCGACGCGGCGCTCGCGGCCTCCATGTTCCACGACGGGAGCGTGTCGATCAGGCATGCGAAGGAGGCCCTGCGTCTCGCCGGCGTCAGGGTGCGGCTGTGAGATCGACCGCCCGGGCGCGAGCCAGACCATGATCATCCCGAGCATCGACCTGATGGGGGGGCGCGCGGTGCAGCTGCGCCGCGGCACGGAGCGCCTCCTCGAGTCGTCCGAGGACCCGCTCGACCTGGCCCGGCGTTTCGCCTTCCATGGCGAGGTCGCGGTCGTCGATCTCGACGCCGCGTTCGGTCGCGACGACAACCGCGAGCTGGTGCGGCGCCTGTGCCGCGCCGCCCCCTGCCGCGTCGGCGGGGGGGTCCGACGCGAAGCGGACGTCGTCGACCTGATCAAGGCGGGGGCCACCCGCGTCATCCTCGGGACGGCGGCCGAACCCGGATTCCTGCAGCGCTTCCCGCCCGACTGGCTGATGGTGGCGCTCGACGCGCGCCAGGGCCGCACGGTCGACCAGGGATGGCGGCGCGACACGGGAGAGACCCCGTGCGATCGGGCGCGGCGCCTGGAGGCCTACTGCTCCGGGTTCCTGTTCACCCAGGTGGAGGTCGAGGGGACGCTCGAGGGAACGCCCCTCGATCCCGTGCGCGAGCTGCAGAGGTCGACCTCCCTCCCGCTGACCGTGGCCGGGGGAGTGAGGGACATCGAGGACGTGCGGGGGCTGCATCGCCTGGGCGTCGACGTGCAGGTCGGCATGGCGCTGTACACGGGGCGCCTCGATCTCGACGAGGCGACGGCGAGCCTGCCGGACTGGACGCGCGGTCCGCTCCCGACCATCGCCCGCGACCAGGACGGAAGCGTCCTGATGCTGGCCTGGAGCACGGTGGAGTCGCTGCGCGCCGCGCTCGCCGAGAGACGGGGGGTCTACCACTCCCGGTCGCGCCGGGCGCTGTGGCGCAAAGGGGAGACCTCCGGCCACACGCAGGAGCTCCTGCGAGTGCGCTACGACTGCGACGCCGACGCCCTGCTCTTCACCGTGCGGCAGACGGGTCCGGCCTGCCACTCCGGCCGGCCGACCTGCTTCGGCGAGGGAGCGGGCTTCGACATCCGGGCGCTGCGCCGCATCGTCGCCTCGCGCCACGTCCTCGGGTCGCGCCTCGCCGCCGGGTCGCGCCGCGCGGCCGGGGATGCGGGCCGCGAGCCGGCCGGCGCCTCGCCCGGCTCCTACACGGCGCGGCTGCTTGCCGATCCGGGGCTGCTGCGGGCCAAGGTGCGCGAGGAGGCGGACGAGGTCGCCTCCGCGTCCGACCGGGGAAACCTCGTCTGGGAGCTGGCCGATCTCTTCTATCACGCCACCGTGCTGATGGAGGCGGAGGGGATCGGGCTCGACGAGGTCGAGGCGGAGCTGCGGGGACGGCACCGATGAGGGAGGCGCCCGACCGGGCCGTGGCGCGGATTCTCGAGCAGGTGCGCCTCGAGGGGGACGCGGCCCTGCGCCGCCTGACGCGCCGGTTCGACGGCGCCGGCCGCGCGTCGATCGAAGTCTCCGCCGCCGAACGGCGCCGGGGCGCTCGAAGCGTGGATGCGGCGACCCGGGCGGCGCTGCGGCTGGCGGCGCGCCGGATCGCCGCCTTCGCCCGCATGCAGAAGCGTTCCCTCCGCCCCTTCCGGCACCGGGAAAAGGGGATCAACTTGGAGCAACGTCTCGTGCCGATCGACAGCGTCGGGGTGTACGTGCCCGGCGGCCGGCATCCCCTCTGCTCGACCGTCCTGATGGGGGCCGTGCCGGCGCGCGTCGCCGGCTGCCGCCGCGTGGTCCTCTGCACGCCGCCGGGTCGGGACGGCCTCCCGGCCCCGGAGATCCTGGCGGCGGCGGAGGTGGCCGGCGTGGACCGGGTGTTCGCCGTCGGCGGAGCGCAGGCGATCGCCGCCATGGCGTTCGGCACCCGCACCGTCCCAACGGTCGACCTGATCGTCGGTCCCGGCAACCGCTACGTCGCCGCCGCCAAGCGCCTGGTGGCCGGCCGGGTCGGGATCGATTTCCATGCCGGCCCTAGCGAGCTCCTGGTGATCGCGGACAGGACGGCCGACCCCGACTGGGCGGCGTCCGACCTCCTGGCTCAGGCGGAGCACGACCCGGATGCGCGTCTCTGGCTGGTCGTCCTGGGGGCTGGCGTGGCCGGCAGGTTCCTGCGCGCGATCCGCCGGCTGACCCGCCTCCTGCCGGCCGGCAGCCCGAACCGGGATGCGGCGACCGCGGCCCTCCGGAACCTGCGCGTGCGCTCGTGCCGGTCGATCGAGGAGGCCTGCCGCCAGGCGGACCGCGTCGCCCCGGAGCACCTGTCGATCCAGACCGCCTCGCCGCGGCGGCTCGTGCCGCTGCTGCACAACTACGGCTCCCTCTTCCTGGGGGGATTCTCGGCCGTGGCCTTCGGCGACTACGTCGCCGGACCGAACCACATCCTGCCGACGGCGGGAGGGGCCCGCGCGACCGGCGGCCTGTCCGTCCTGCGCTTTCTCAGGGTGACGACCGTGCAGCAGGTCTCCGCCTCCGGGGCCCGGCGCCTGGCGCCGGCGGCGCGCCACCTCGCCCGGCTGGAGGGACTGGAGGCGCACCGCCGGTCGGTCGAGGCGCGCGACGGCGGAGCGCGTCGGGGTCCGGGCGCCGGCAGGGAGGCCGCCGCGCGCGCCGTCCTGTTCGACTTCAACGGCGTGCTGGTGGACGACGAGACGTACCACTGGCGCGCCTTCCGGCAGGTGGTGTGGCAATACGGAATCGCTTTGCCCCGCGCCCGCTACAACGCGCGCTATCTGGTCTTCGACGACCGCACGGCGCTCGAAGCCATCCTGAAGGACGCGGGGCGGACGAACCTTCCCCTGACGAGGCTGTTGCGCGAGAAACGGGGCGCCTACCGCCGCCTGGCGGCAGGGGTCCGCATCGGCGCGCGCGCCGTGCGGCTGGTGCGCGAGGTGGCCCGCCGCGTCCCGGTGGCCATCGTCTCGGGGGCGACCCGGATCGAGATCCGCGCGGTCCTGCGTCGGGCCCGCCTGGAAGGCGCATTCCGCGTGATCGTGGCGGCGGAGGATGTCAGGCGGCCCAAGCCAGCCCCCGACGGCTACCGGCTCGCCCTGCGCCGGCTGGGACTGCCCCGCGGGGGTGGCTGCGTGGCGATCGAGGACTCTCCCGGGGGGATACAGGCGGCGCGGGCCGCCGGTCTCGCGGTCATCGGCGTCGCGACGACCTTTCAGGCGCGCGCGCTCCGCCGCGCCGGCGCCAGGAGGGCGGTATCGCGGATTGATCAACTGACGCCTCAAGAATTGCTCCAGGGGGTCTTGACAAGGGGGGATGGGCCTGGAGTAAGGTGACGACCATTCCATCGAAGAGGTGCCCTGTGCCGCCAGGTCATCTGTTTTCGATCCGCCATTCCGCGCGATCCAAGCTGCGCATCATTCCCTCGTCGTCGAGGCCTCATCAAAACAGTGCCTGCGGCGCTTCCAGCATCGGATCCACGGGACCCGCCCGGTGCCGGGCCCGCAGTCCGTTCTCCCACCCCAACGAGGTCCCCACCCACTGAAAGGAGTGTGCCAGATGGCAAACGCAACCGGTGCGACACGACGGTACGTAGGCCTCTCGCTCCTGTCCCTGCTGGTCGCCGTATTCGTGGCCGTCGCCTGGACCTCACCGGTGACCGCCGGCCCGTACGCCGAAGCCCCCATGCGATACGTGACCGAGGGCTTCACCGCCGAGGAGCACCTGCAGCAGCAGGCCGAGCTGAGCCGACGGCTGGGCGCCGAGCTCCCCGCGGCCGCGATGGACCGGGAGCTCCGGATTCGCCTCACCCCGGATGAGGTCGCCGCGATCGAAAGGGATGCGCGGGCTTCGGTGCCGCTCAAGATCGGCCTGGTGAAGGCTCTCGCCCCGGGACTCGAGCTGTACGGACTGAGCCGCGGACCGCAGGATCGGCAGCCCGGCCGCGGGACGAGCGGGCTGGCGCAGCGGACGTCGGACGGCGGATACGCCTGGGCGGCGTTGGTGACGGCCGAGGGTGCGGGGGCAATCCGCCTGCACATCGAGGACATGTCCCTTCCCCGCGGCGCCGAGCTCTACTTCTACAGCCGCGACGGCCAGGCGTTCGGACCCTACACAGACACCGGCCGAAACGGCACGGGGGAATTCTGGACCGAGACCATCTTCGCGACCGAGGCCATCCTGCAGCTTCGCGTCGCGGGTCCTTCGGCCGAGCGTTCCCTGCGCGACGTCACCTTCCGGGTCGTCGAGGCCGGCCTGATCACGCCGTCCTTCGCCGGCAGCCTCGACATCACCCCCCAGGCGCCGCCCCCTCCGGGCTGGCCCTGCGGCAACGCCGCCTGCATCGTCGATGCGACCTGCGTCAATACAGCCCCCGCTCCCGACCTGAAGCTCGCCGTCGCCAAGATGGAGTGGATCCAGGGTGCCTTCATCTACACCTGCACGGGTGGCCTGATCAACGACCTCAACCCGTCCCAGGACAACTTCTTCCTGACCGCCAACCACTGCGTCAGCAAGAACAGCAACGCGCAAAACGTCAACTTCTATTGGAGGTTCGCCACCTCGTCCTGCAATGCCACGAGCTGCCCGAGCAACTCCGGCTGGCCGTACCAGACGAGCGGGTCGACCGTCTCGAAGACCGGCCGGAAGGGGGACTTCAGCTTGCTGCACCTGAACGCGGCCCCACCGTCGGGCTCCGTGGTGCTGGGCTACAACACCACACCCGTGGCCAACAGCAACGGGATCCATCTCTACCGGGTCAGCAACCCGAACTTCGGTCCCCAGGTCTACTCGCAGCACGACGTGGACACATCGGCGCCGACCTGCTCCGGCTGGCCGCGCGGCGAGCGCATCTACAGCCGCGACATCACGGGCGCGATCGATGGCGGCAGCAGCGGCTCGCCGATCGCCAATTCTACGGGTCAGATCGTGGGGCAGCTCAGCGGGACGTGCGGCCTCAACCCCAGCCAGGTCTGCTCGAGCGGTCCGGGCGAAGACAACGCCACCGTGGACGGCGCGTTCGCCTTCTACTTCTCGCTCGTGCAACCGATCCTCGCCCCATAGGCCGAGGAGCGCGGGCGGAACCGCAGTCAGCGCGGTTCCCGGTTTGACGACAGACCCCCCGGCCCCGCGATCGCGGGGCCGGGGTTTTTTTCGGCTGGAATCGGGCCTCCTGAGTTCCCCCGGTCCCGGAGGTGGTCATGCCGTTCGCCTCGCACAGCCGGCTCGCCGCGCTCGGCGCCCTCCTGGCGAGGCGATGAGCCGCTACTATCCGACAAGGCGCGCCGTCGGGTTCGCAGGGCTCAGTGGGAAGCTAGAGTTTCTTGACGTCGTGAACGGTCAGGCCGTTGATGCCGCCCTTGCTGGCGGGCTCGCCCTTGATCTCGACGTTCGATCCCGCCAGCATCCGGGCCTTGCCGTACGCTGACCCGTCGGCATGGTCGGCGAACAGGACGTAGATCTTGCCATCGGATCCGAGCAGGCCGATCGGCTGCCCCTGCTCGGCACACTTCAGGGCGCACTTCTGATGATCCGGGCCCCGGCCGCCATGGGCGACGTAACAAGCCAGGTCGAGGATTTCGCCCCCAAGAGTGACGTCGGCTGCGGCGCCCCCGTGGGCGCGCACGATGATCGAAGCATCGTGCAGCGAAGCCGTCGCAACAACGACGAAAATCGGGATCCATCTCCGCATGATTTGAGTCTCCGTCGTTTCTCGAGATCCGGATAGGGCGCGCCACGCCCGTTCGAGGAGGCGAGTGGATCAGTTCAGAGTCCGGTTCATCACCAGATAGAAAGCTGCCTTCCCCGCAGCCGGCTGCGTCAGGCCATCGGTGAATGTGGTCCCGCTGTCGGCCCCTCCGTCCGGGGCGAGGGTTTGGGTGCCGGCACCGGCAAAGAGCGCGTTGTCGCTGCGCACGACCTGGTAGTGTCCGCTTCCGCCGGACCAGGTCAGGGTCAGGATGCCGCCGGAATGGGCCGCTGCGAGGTCGATGAGCCCGGTCACCGTCACGGTGCCCGTCATGGCGAGCAGGCAGTGCGGCGTGCAGTGGTAGGGAATGGTCATGGGGGGCTCAATGAACTGCCGCGCAGGGGTCACGACTCCGGCGCCAAGCGGAAAATCCCACCGCCCGTCGGTCACCCCGCAGGTCGGCCCGCTGGTCGAGGTGTGCGACCCCAGGCCGATGTTCTGCCAGCGCACGTAATCCCCCTGCTCCACGACCGGGTTTGCCGGGACGAACGCCAGCGCGGCATTGACGACCGAGGTGACCACGCGGGGGGCGGCGATGTCCACCCCCGGCTCCACGGCGCGCGCAGGCAGGGCGGAAAGCAGCGAGACGAGCCCGAGGATCAGCCAGACCACGGGCCGGCGGCAAAGGTGACTCACGCGATCCTCCGTTTTCGGGGCCGGCGTCCTGCGCCCCAAGGCTTCTGTTATACGACGGAGGGAGCTTCCCGGCAACAGGAAACCGCCAGGGGGGCTGGGCCGATGCAATCCTGTTTCATAAATTTATTGACAATTATTCCTCCGTCGGGTAGGGTCGAGCCATGTGGAACCCGGCTCCTCGTCTGGTGATCGATGCTGCCCAGCGGCGGACATTGCGGAGAATGGCCCGATCACGTGACCTGTCCAGACGGGTCGTCACCCGGGCCCGCATCGTGCTCGCGTCAGCCGAGGGAATCTCGAACCGGAAGGTGGGGCGACGCCTGCGCGTCTCGCGTCCCACGGTGATCCAATGGCGCGCGCGCTTCAAGGCTGGGGGCGCGGAGACGCTCCTGCACGAGGCCCCGCGCCGGGGCCGCCCCCACCGCATCCCCCCGGGGCTGGTGGACTCGATCGTCAGAGCGACCCGCGAGACGATCCCCCAGCCGGCGGGCCGCTGGAGTGTCCGGACCATGGCCGCCGCGTATGGTCTGAGCCCATCGACCGTGCGGCGCATCTGGAAGGGCCACGGCCTCCTGCCGCATATCGAGGCGTTCTTCGGGGCGATGGAAGCCCAGGATGCGCCCTAAGCGGGTGTCGGCCAGGCGACTCGGGGACGATCAGGGGCACCCCTCGAACAGCTGCAGGGGAAGCCCGCTCGGGACCGAATCAGGCAGGCGATCGCAGAAGTCCAGAACGCGCGCGTCGAACAGCCCGTCGCGAACGAACTCCACCAAATCACCGAGCTCGTCGTCGCTCAGCCGGATCGGCTTCTGCAGCGAGGGGTCGATGCCGGCCTGCAGGATCCCCTTGAACGGGCCGGGGTGGAGATCGGACGGCAGATTGTTGGCCGCCGGATCGTAGCGGCGGAGCGAGCGATCGAGGTCCAGGTGGTGCGCGATCGCCGCCTCCAGGCTTCCGAAGGCCCCGTTGTGGAAGAAGCCCGGGGAGACCTTCAGGTTGCGCAGGGGGGCCGTGCGGAACATGTAGCGCAGCGCCGGGTCCCCCTCCGTCTGCATGAAGCCGAAGTCCTCGTTCTCCTCAGGCCCGTCGAAGATGACGTTGCCGCTCCCGACCCCGAACGCGGGGGCGACCTGCGGTCCGCCGATGCGGTGGGGCCGGAAGTCGCTGAACATCTCGTTCGCCGGGCCGGCGACCGCGTGGCAGGAGACGCACCCCGCCTTACCGAAGAACAGGAGCGCGCCGCGCTTCTGCCCGGACGTCATGGCAGTGACCTCCCCGCGCGCGTAGCGATCGAGAGGGGCGTCGGCCGCGGTCAGGCCTGTCTGGAACTCGGCGATCGCCAGCCGGATGTGGCACCTCGCACGCTCAGAAAGGGTCGGTTTCCGATCGGGTTCGATGCGCGGGAATATACGCTGCCCGCGGAGGGGTGGCAAGGGTCATGCGCGCGGCTGTCATGCGCGCTGCCCTGCCGAATACTCGGCCGGGCTCCTGCCGTCCGGTCAATGGCTCCGGGTAGGGACGGCCTGCCGCGCGCGGACGATGAACCGGCCCGGCGCGGGGCCGACGTACTGGAAGGGGAAACAGGTGATCAGCGTGAGGGTGGGGCCGTCGGACGCCGCCAGGACCTCCCCCCTCTCGGGACCGACCACCGTCCTGGAGACCACCTGGTATTCGAACTGGCCATCGGGTGTCGTTATCCGGACCTGGTCACCCGGGTGCACGTCCCTCAGGTGGGAGAAGAACGTGTCCCGGTGGCCGGCGAGAGCGACGTTGCCCGGCTCGCCCGGGTACGCCGTCCCGGATACGTGGCCGATCGCCCGCCTGAGGGTGCGCGACCGGGTCCCCTCGGCGACGATGGCGTCGATGCCGAGCCTCGGGATCGCGATCCGGCCGACGAGCCCGCTCTTCCGTGCCTGGGAGCGCGTGGCGGCGGCGATGTCCCCGGGCAGCGATGCAGGCACGTCGCGGGACGCGGAGCCGAGAAGGGAATCCAGACGGCGCCCCTGCAGCGTCTGGTACAGACCGGCATCGAGCCACGACCAGGCGCAGAATCCCAGGAAGCCGATGGCGATTCCGCCAAGAATTCGCTCGAGCCAGCGCATGGGAGGCCGTCCGGGATGAGGAAGCTCCGCGGCGCCGTGCACGGCGCCGCGGAACCCCCGGCCACGGGCCCCTCAGTGGGGGCTGCGGAGCCGGTAAGCGCGCAGGGCCGAAACGGCCCCGAGGGCCAGAACACCGATCGCGAACGCGAGCGGCAGAGGGCTCGCCGTCGCGGGCAGGGACTCGTGCGTCTCTGCCCCGGCTGCGGTCGAGGGCTGGGGTGCCATGCCCTCCTGCTGCGCGGGAGCGTCCTGGTACATCGGATCCCCCGTCGACGAACCCGATTGGGCACTGGGCGCTACTTCCTGAAGGGGAGTTTCGGAATCGGCCTGGGCCAGAATCACGCTCCCGGCCAGGGCGAACATGCACACAATCAGAAGAGACAGCAGCGTGCGGATCATGCGTCTCCCTCCTTTCTTGGATAGAAGGCGGGATGTCTGACCTTCATCAGATACACGACAGTTCTCTAGCAATTGGAATGCCAGTAGCAGGCGCGGGGTATTCCCAAGCGGTTGGCGAGAAAAGAACACGTCCCGAGGTGACGATCGTCTGCCAGGGTGGACACGGACGATGGCGCGGATCGACCCCTACCGGGATCGAGCGGCGGCGTCGCGGAGCTCAGGGCGCTCGTAGACCACTTTGCCACCGACGATGGTGAAGTCGATCCCGGCGCGCGGGATTTCGGAGGGCGGAATCGTCCTCAGGTCCTTCGAGAAGACCGTCAGGTCGGCCCAGTACCCGGGGGCGATCATCCCCTTGTGCTCCTCCTCGTAGGCCGCGTAGGCCGCCCCCTGGGTGTAGGCGCGGAGCGCTTCGTCCATCGTCATGAGCTGCTCGGGGTGCCAGCCCCCCTCGGGCATGTTCTTCAGGTCCTGCCGCGTGACCGCGCTGTGCAGCCCGATGAGCGGCTGCTCGGGGTCGACCGGGAAGTCGGATCCGGCGGCGAGGACCGCGCCGGAGTCGATCACCCAGCGCCAGGCGTAGAGACCGAGGCCGCGCGTCTTGCCGACGCGATCCTCGGCCCAGGGCATGTCGCTGGTGGCGTGGCTCGGCTGCATCGAGGCGATGATACCCAAGGCCTTGAGGCGCGGCACGTCCTCCCGCCTGACGCACTGGAGGTGCTCGATCCGCGGCCGCGGATCGTGCGGGCGGACGGCGGCAAGCGCCCTTTCGTAAACGTCGATCGTCAAGCGGATGCCGCGGTCCCCGATGGCGTGCGTGCACACCTGATATCCGTGGCGCATGGCCAGCGTGGCGCGCCTCTCGATCTCCTCCGCCGGCGTCACCAGGAGGCCGCGGTTGCCCCGGTCGTCCGCGTAGTCCTCCTCGAAGACCGCCCCCCGCGATCCCATCGCGCCGTCGATCATCAGCTTGACCGCCCGCAGCGTCAGCCGGTTCCGGTAGTTGATGAACGGCGGCTGCTCGACCAGAGGCTCGAGCGCGACGTCGTTGAAGCCGCCCCACATGAGATAGACCCGGAGCGGCAGCTCCGAGGCGTCGGCCAGCTCGCGATAGGCCTCGACCTCCACGGTCCCGACGCCGGCGTCGTGAATCTCCGTCAGGCCGGACTCGGCGCAGCGCCGGAGCGCGCGGGTGATCGATTCCTTGACCTGCGCGCGCGTTGGATCCGGGCGCGCCTCTTCGATGGCCTCCTGGGCGTTGTCGACGAACACGCCGGTCGGCCGGCCCCGGCCGTCGCGCACGATCCGCCCGCCCGGCGGATCTTTGGATGTGGAGCCGACGCCGGCCGCCTCCATCGCCTTGAGGTTCGCCCAGCCGGCATGCCCGTCCACCCGGGTCAGCCAGACGGGACGGCCGGGCGCGGCCCCGGTGAGCGGCCCGTGATCCGGAAACTGCTTCCCGGGCCAGAGGTTCTGATCCCAGCCGTGGCCGGTGATCCAGGCGCCCGGCGGCAGCGACCGATCGCGCTCCCGGACCAGACGCACGACGTCCGCGATGCTCGCCACGCCGTGCAGGTCGAGGGTGGCCAGCTGCTCCCCCAGCGAGCGCACGTGCGCGTGCGCGTCGGTGAGGCCGGGGGCGACCAGGGCGCCGCGCAGATCGATGCGCCGGGTCTGCGGCCCCGCCAGGCGGAGGATGTCGTCGGTGGGGCCGGCCGCCACGATCTCCTCGCCGCGCACCGCCACCGCCTGCGCCTCGGGACGGGCGGGATCGAGCGTCATCACCGAGCCGCCGTAGAGAACCAGGTCGGCGGGCATCTCAGCTCTCCGGGCGGAGCAGGCGAAGGACAGCACGGTCGCAAGGAGCGCTGCCAGCAGCGAGCGCGCCACGGACGCGAGCGCCCTGCCGGATGTCGACACTCGACCGCGGTCCATCGTTCGCAGAACTCCCCATCATGGGCGGCGGGATGATAGCACGCGGAACGCCGGCCGCGGGGCGGCTCCTAGCCGCGCTCGGCGAGGACGACGCCGGACAGGACCAGGCCTCCGCCGAGAAGAAACGGAACGCCGAAGCTCTCGCGGGCGATGAAATAGGCGATCACCGCGGCGACGACCGGCTGCAGGTACATCATGGCCCCGACCTTGGAAGGGTCGATGCGGGACAGGGCGAAGTAGTAGAGGATGTAGGCGACGATGGTCGACAGCGCCACGACCCAGCCCAGGCAGACGAGGGCGGCCGGCGACAGCGAGGCCCAGTCCTGGCGGAGCGCCGCCGGGAGGGTGACCACCACGATGCCGACGCCCCCCGTCACGAAGGCGAGCCCCGTCAGGCGCAGCGGCCCCAGGTCGCGCAGGGCCGGCTTCCCGAACACGGTATACGCGGAAAACGCCAGGACGCCGGCGAGGGTCAGCAGATCGCCGAGGACATTGGAGCCCTTGTAGTCGACGCCGCGCTCGAGGGCGATGACGCACACGCCCGCGAAGGCGATCAGGATCCCGGCGACCTTGGGCAGGCCGACCGGCTCGAAGCGCTCGAGGGCGGACAGAAGGAGGACGAACACCGGCAGCAGGGCGATCAGGATGGCGGAGTGCGCCGCGGACGTCCGCTTCAGCCCGGTCATGAACAGGAGCTGGTTCGCGAAGATTCCCAGGAACCCGAGGGGCGCGGCACGTTTCAGGCCGGCCAGGTGGCCTCGCCAGCCGCTTCCCGCGACTAGGAGAATCCCGAAGAACAGGATGCCGGACGCGGCCCGCACCCAGGCCACGGCGAGCGGATCGACCTCGAGGAGCAGCCGCTTGGCAATCGAATAATTGGCCCCCCAGATCAGGACGCAGGTCCCCGCGGCCAGGAAGCCGGGGAGCGGGTCGGCCGGTCGCGCGGAGGAGGTCACCGCGTCCCGGAGCGGCCGGTCGCCGGCCGGTTCGACGCGGGGGCCGGCCCGGGGCGATGGCGCACCAGCGGGAGGGCGCGCTCGATGTCGAACTTCGGGTCGTTGGCCTGGTCGTGGCAGGTGGCGCACACGCCCTGGATGATGCAGAACGAGCACTGGTCGGTGATGCCGTAGATCGTCGATTTCTTCAGGGGAGCGGGGGCCTTGACGTGGTCCCCGCCCGGGCCGTGGCAGACCTCGCACTGCACGTGGGTCATTGCCCCGCCCGACGCCGCCTGGTCGCCGAACCCGCCCTTGTGGCCCATGCCGGTCGTGTGGCAGGGGGTGCACGTCGGGTCGTGCCCCCTGCCGGCCTGCAGGATGACGGCGAAGGCGGCGGCGTGCGGGGTCCGATTCCACTGCTCGTATTCGGCCGCGTGGCAGTCGCGGCAGGCGGCGCCGCCGACATAGGCGACGCCCGACTTGAACTTCTCCAGCCGCCTCGTGTTGATCGCCTCGAGCCGCTGGCGCTGCGCGTCGCTGTACTGGAACAACTTGTCGAGGTCGGGATGGTCCTGGTGGGCCACCAAGGCCAGGGCCTCGTCCGGATCGAAATTCAGGACGAACTTGCCGGTGTGACACGAGGCGCAGATCCCCTTCATGGCTGAGGGCTCGAGCGGCGCTCCCGCGACCCCGGCCGGGTGCCCCCCCCCGACGCCGTGGCAGACCTCGCACTGGACGTTGAGCATCTGGGGGGTCTTCTCCGGATCGACGTATCCACCGGGGTGGTCCCTGCCAGTCACGTGGCATCCGACGCATTCGTGATCGCGCCATTTTTCCCCTTTCTCCAGGCTGTCCCAGGCGATGCTGTGGGGCGTGAGCAGCCAGTCGGCGTATTCGCGCTCGTGGCAGGTGCGGCAGGCCCCGTCGCCGACGTAGCGGTCCTTCGGCAGGGAAGCGGCCAGGGCCTTCGGCTCCTCTCCGAGAAGCAGGCGCAGCTCCAGGCGCGTCAGGTCGGCACGGTCCGTCCGATCGCCGTGCTCGCGAAAGCGCACGAACCCGTCGCGATCGATGAAGAACGTGTCGGGGGTCCGGCTCGAGTCGTACTGGCGGAAGATGTCCCGCGCCGGGTCGATCACCACCGGCCAGTCGACGCCGTGGTCCTTGAGGAAGCGGCGCATCTGCCCGCCGACGTCGCGGCTGGCGACGCCGATCGCCACAACACCGCGGGAACGGAACTCCCTCAGGACGGGGGCCATGAGCGGCAGATCGCGCTGGCAGTGCGGGCAGTCCTGGTCGAAGAAGTTCAGCACCACCACCCGCCCCTTGAACGACGCCAGATCCACCTTTTTCCCGTCCATGTCGCGGGCGCTGAACACCGGCGCCCGCGGGTGCTCGGTGTAGGCGAGATCGAAGGCGATCCCCTTCGGGGCGCCGAGGCGCGGGAGCTCGCGCAGGGCCGCCTCGGTGGCGTTCAGGCGCGGCTGGAACTGCCGGCCAAGATACCCCTCCATGCGGAACCGGACGATGCCGTCGCCGTCGATCAGGACGACGGTCGGGACGTCGCCGATTCCGTAGTCCCGGGCGATCGTGTCGGGGTCGCGCAGGATCGGCAGGGACAGTCTTTGGATCCGGATGAACTCCTTGATGCGGTCCAGGGATTCCCGGGTGATCCCCAGGAAGACGATGGACTGGAAGGTCGGGTCCGCCCGCATCCTGCCCATCTCGCGCGCCAGGTCGGGAGCGAAGGGGGCACCGGGGCGGAAGAACAGGAGGGCGATCGGCCGGTCCTTGAGGCTGGAGGAGGGGAGCCATGAACCGGAGGGGTCCTGCGCCACGAAGTCGGGGGCCCGGCGCCCCGCCATCGGGTGACCGACCCCCTCCTTCGGGCCGATCACGTCCGGGCCGGCGCCGCCGCCGCAGGCCGCGAGGAGGAACACGCCGGCGGCGTACAGCGCGGCACGGCGCCACCCGGACCCGGGCGCGGCGGCCGCGCAGCTCCGGCGGTGCTCGTTCGTGTTGGCGGCCGATCCGATCGCTCTCGATGTCACGTCGTCTTTGGAATGAGCCGGCTCCGGACGGGCTCCTCTGCCGCAAAGGGGCGCCAGTATAAGCGCTGCGGCGGGGCCGGTCAATTCGGGTCAACGGTGCTAGACTCGGCGCGGAGACATGAAAAACCGGGTGCCGGTCCCGCCATCCCAGGGAGGCTGAATTGGAGAACTTCGTCGAGGAGAGGGCGCGTCGCCTCAAGATCGCCGTGGGGGTCATGGGCTCGGCGGGCGGGACGATCAACGAGAAGGCCATCGGCATGGCCACGGAGATGGGGAAGGCGATCGCGACGCGGGGCTGCGTGCTGGTCACCGGGGCCTGTCCCGGCCTGCCTCATTACGCCGTCAAGGGGGCGAAGTCGGCGGGCGGCATCGTGGTGGGGATTTCGCCGGCGCTGAACTTCGAAGAGCACAGCATGAAGTACCACTCGCCCTACGAGGGGTACGACGTGCTGGTCTACACCGGCAGCGGCCTCATGGGGCGCGAAATCGAGAACATCCGAACCTGCGACCTGGTGGTGTTCATGGGGGGCCGGTCGGGGACCCTGGGCGAGTTCGCCATCGCCTTCGACGAGGGGAAGGTGATCGGCATCCTGCAGGGGACCGGCGGGATCGCCGACAAGATGGAGATCATCGTCGGCCTGGTCGAGAAACAGACCGGGGCGCAGATCATCTACAGCCGCGAGCCCGCCGACCTGCTGGATCGGCTGCTGGCCGTGTACCGGGAGAAGCTGCTGCCGTACTACAAGACGATCCTGGCCAACAGCTATCCGGACGGGAAGCCCGAGGACTAGGCCGGCGCGCTCGCGCGGCCGCGGGTGGGGAAGGCTTCGAGTCTCACTTATAATTTGAGACCACTCCGGCTGCAGCCGGCGCGCTGCGCGCGCGGCTGAGCCGGAGGGGAGATGGCTTGATCGCGGGAGACAGGATGCCAGGTCGTGCGCGGGGCTCGATCATCAACTACGCAGGCGCCGGGCTCTCGCTTCTGCTGCTCTCGTCGGCGGGGGTGCGGGCGGAGATCCAGATCAACCCGCAGGGGTGGAGGTTTCCGAACATCGTCACCTCGGCGAAGGAGATGATCCGGGTTTCCGATCGGACGCCGCTGATTGCGGGCAAGGAGACGCTCCTGAAAGGGTACCGGAAGATGGACGGCACCCACTTCATGACCTTCGAGATCGAAGGGCGCGTGTTCGGCGTGCTGGTCGACACCGACGGCAAGCCGCCGTTCGAGTACAGCATCATGGACACGGACGGCGACGGGAAGTTCGAGACCAAGTTCAACAGCCGCCCGGAGAGCAAGGACCAGGGGTACGTTCCGCAGTGGATCGTCGACTACTACTACACGAAGCACCCCGACCTGAAGAACCCGTCGGCAGCCTCCAAGCCTGTTCCTCCCAAGCTCAGAAGCGACCCCGCGCCGGATGCGATGCCCACGCCTCCGCCGCAACCCGCGAAGCCGTCGAAGGAAGTTCTCTCACAACCCAATCCCTGAACGCGGGATGGAGCCGGCGCGCTGGCGCGCGCGGCTCATCCCGCTTGAGATGACTGGATCGCGGTGCACGGAGTCTGCGCTGCGAAGACTCTTCACATGCTGCGGGATTAACGGACGGTCAGGGGTGCCCTGGTTCGGGTTCGCGGATGACGTGATACCTGCCTACCTGCAATCCAGTGAGAGCCTGTATGCGGCCGCCGGGCCAGCGGACCTCGATACGGTCGACGGAGGGGGCGGTGCCGAGACCGAACAGGAGGCGGGGGTCGTTCGACGAGTTGTGGGACGAGCCGGCCTGGATCTCCTTCACCTGGCGGAGCGAGCCCGCGACGACGGTGACGCGGGCGCCGACGGCGCCGCGGTTGCGGGGGGCGCCGGCGAGGCGAAAGCCGATCCAGCGGGAGGCGTTGCCGCCGTCGTTGCGCAGCAGGCTGGGGGGCTCGTCGATGTTGTTCACGACGATATCGATGTCGCCGTCGTCGTCGAGATCGCCGAAGGCCGCGCCGCGGGCGCTGTGAAGCTCCTGGAAGCCCGGGCCGGCCTGGGAGGTGACCTCCTGGAAGCGGCCGCCGCCCTCGTTGTGAAACAGCTGGTTCGGCTGCTTCCACGTCGTGCCGAGGCGCTTCTCGTCGATGCCCGGAAAGACGTGGCCGTTGGCTATGAACAGGTCGGCGCGGCCGTCGTTGTCGTAGTCCGGAAAGCCGGTGCCCCAGCCGAGGTAGGGCAGGGTCGCGACACCGACGCCCGAGAACATCGACACGTCGGTGAACTGCAGGGAGCCGTCGTTGTGGCGCAGGGTGGAGTAGTCGTGCGAGAAATTGGTGACCATCAGGTCGAACCATCCGTCGTTGTCGTAGTCGCCTGACGCGACCCCCATCCCGGACTGCGCGCGCCCGTCTTCGCTGTAGGCCGCGCCGGCCATGGCGCCGATCTCGGTGAATCGCCCCCGTCCGTCGTTCCTGTAGAGCCAGCTCGGCGTGCTGTCGTTGGCCACGTACAGGTCGAGATCGCCGTCGAGATCTAGGTCGGTCCAGACCGCGCCGAGGCCGTAGCCGGACGGCTCGGTCACGAGCCCGGCCTGGCGCGTCACGTCCCGGAACTTTCCGCCGCCCTCGTTGTGGAACAGCCGGCCGATCGACTTCTTCAACCCCCCCGGGCCGCAGATGACCGGCGTCCCTTTGTAGAAGCAGTTCCGCAGGGATCCGGGGAGGGGCAGGGGAGGGCCGGCGGGGTCGAAATCGACATAGTGCGACACGTAAAGGTCGAGCCGGCCGTCGCCTTCGTAGTCGCCGAACGCGGCGCCGGTGCTCCAGCCGCGCCCGCCGAGGCCGGAGGACCGCGTGACGTCCTGGAACTTCCCGTCCCCCAGGTTGCGGTACAGGATGTAGCGGCCGAACCCGGTGAGAAACAGATCCGGACGCCCGTCGTCGTCGTAGTCGCCGAAGGCGCAACCCTGGGCCCAGTAACCCCGGGAGGCGACTCCCGCCCTTTCCGTGACGTCCTCGAAGGTGCCGTCCCCCCGGTTGCGGTACAGGGCGGAGCGCGGCGCCTCTCCGGCGGGAAAGGGGCGCTTGCGCGAGCCATTCGGAATGAAGACGTCGATCCGGTCGTCGCCGTCCACGTCGTAAAGACAGACGCCGTTCCCGACGGTCTCGTCGATTGTGAGTTTCTTGATCTCGCCGCTGACGTTGTTCAGGACGAGACCCGCTTCGCGCGCGGTATTGACGAACCGTGGGGCCGGCCGCGTGGCGGCCGCGCCGGGACCGGCGGCGGGCGGGGAGCCGGCCGCCCCGGCGCTCAGGAGGGCCAGGAGCGCCGCCGCGGTCCCGAGACCGGCCGGCGCCGCGTGACGGATCCGGCACTCAGTCGGCGGTCGCGACGCCTTCTTGCTTGATTTCACGGAGCCTCTTGAGGATCTCGGCGTGCCGCGCGAACTCCGCGGCCGCCTCCTGTTGGTTGCCGGTCTTCGCCAGGGCCTTCGCCAGCGAGTAGTGGGCCTTCGGGTTGAGCGCGTCGAGCTCGAGCGACCGGCGGTACAGCGGGATCGCCTCGCCGACGTTCCCCTGTCCGGCGAGGATCGAGCCGATGTAGTAGTACGCGTAGGGGTCGGTGGGGGCCAGGCGGCTTGCCTCGCGAAACTCCGCCAGCGCCTCGGCGGTTCTCGCCCCGTTGAGATAGGTCCGGGCGAGGTGGAAATGGGCGTCGGAACTGGCCGGATCGATGGCGATCGCCTGCTTCAGGACGGCGATCGCCTCGTCGAAGCGCAGCCATTCGCGGTAGTGCCTGCCGAGCTGCACGTAGATGCGGACGTCCTTGAGGCCGCGGTCCAGCGCGGACTTGAGGACCTCTTCGGCCACGTGCGGGTCGCTGTAGGTCTCGAGCGCTGCGGCGTGGTTCACGACCAGCATCACGTTGCCGGGATCATCGGCGAGGGCGCTCTTCTGCAGATCGAGCCCCTCCTGGTGGCGGGACTGCTTGAACCGGACCTCCGCCAGGAACTGGCGGGCGCGCGGCGACTTCGGGGCCACGGAGACGGCGCGCTCGAGGCGTTCCGCCGCCTCGGGGATCTGGCCGGACTGGAGGTAGAAGATCCCGGCCTCCGTGAGCGTCTCGGCGTCCTGCGGGTTGACCTGCAGCTCCTTCTCGAACTGGTTCATCGCCTGCTGCAGCCGCCCCGCCCGCGCGTGGATGATCCCCATCCGCCGATGCACTCCCGCGCGGGTCGGTTCGGACCCGACCACCTGCCGGAGCTCCGGGAGGGCCTCCTCGTCGCGGCTGAGCGCCATCAGAGCGTCGGCGCGCAGCAGGCGCGCGTCAGCGGCCTTGGGGTCGGCCTCGATGGCGCTCCCGGCTTCCCCCAGCGCCTCCTTGTGGCTGCCGGCGGCGAGCAGGGCCAGCCCACGCTCATAGTGCAGTGTGTAGTCGCCGGGCGATCGTTCGATCAGCCGGGCGAGCAGGTCTGCGGCCTCCCTGGATTGCCCCTGTTCGCGCAGGCGCCGCGCTTCGGCCAGCGTCCGGGCCGGATCGGCCTCGCCGCAAGCGAGCGCGACGACGAACGCCATGAGCGCGGCAATCAGGGGCAGGGCAGAGCTGTGGATTGGCGGGTTTCTCCGGCGGGGCATGGAGCGGAAATCGTACCACAGGCCGGATCACGCCCCGCCGCCCGGACGCGGCGCGCGGGTCCGGCCGGATGCTCGGAAAGGCTCCTGGTCCCTGCCGTCAGATCTTGGAGACGCCTGCGGCCTGGAGGCCTTTGGGTCCCTGGGTGACCTCGAACTCGACGGCCTGTCCTTCCTCCAGGGTCTTGTACCCATCCCCCTTGATGGCGGAGAAATGGACGAAAATATCCGTGCCGTCCTCCTGCTGAATGAAGCCGTAACCCTTGCTGTTATTGAACCACTTCACCTTGCCCTTGGTCACCGGGGACCCTCCTCCACGTCAGGACAAAAAAAACCCACAAAAGCAACGGCTCTTGTGGTCAGCAATTCACGCTCGACCGCGTCCCGCTACTAGTACCGCACGGATCGGCGCTTGTCAACCCCGATTTTGCCACCGGGGAGTGTCCGGCGCCTGTTCCAGCAGGTTGCGCTTGCGCTCGCGGAACGACTGCATCTCGGAGGCCACCTGGCGCAGCAGCACCAGGGCCCCCTCGCGGTTGTTCGATTCAAACTCCCGCGCGATGAGGCGGATCTGGCTCTCGATCCCCTGCAGACCGTGCAGATCCTGATCGAGGTGGCCGCGCAGGGCGCGCGTGGCGGCATTGAACGCCTCCTCCATCTCCTTGAAGTTGTCGTGCTTCCTGAGCGTCACGCGCGCCCCCCAGCGCCCGGACTCCACGTCCCGCAGGCCGCGCGTGACCTTGTTCACGACTCCCGCCGTCTTGTGCGTCTCGAAAATCTCGATGGCGAAGACGGCCGCGACGAAGAACAGCCCGACCCCGACCAGGTAGAGGACCGAACGGAGATCGTGGGCGTCGACCGCCCCCTTGGCGATCGGGACGCGATCGACGAGGAGGCGCGCGTTTTCAACGCTCAGGAGGTGCAGAAGCGCGGCCGCGAACATCAGCAGGAAGCACATGCCGAGGACCGCGATGATGGCCGAGCGCAGCTGGTAGGAGGGGTCGACCACGAATTGGCGGCGCCGGCCCAGGAGCCTCTCGAAGAGGCGGGCCACCCGGCCGTGCGAGGGCCCGGCCTCGTGGACGAGGCCGTCCATCAGGTTATGTCGGCTGCCTGCGGGCGGGTGGCCCGAAAGGGACCCCATCCAGTCTCCGCGTTGCCGGCGGGCAGGCCGGCCCCGTCCTGAAAATATAGGTTCCGGCTCCCCCCCTGTCAAAACCGCTTCCGGCCGGGCCCCGTGTCTGCTACAGTCGAGGGCCTATGACTTCCAGGACGATCCCTTCGCGGATCATGGGCCCGGTCGTGATCGGCACCCTGCTCCTGGGCGCAGCGGCGCCCGGGGCCCATGACGAAAACGAGATCCGCGCCCGCCTCCTGGCCTACGCCCCGGTGCGTCTCCAGGCCGACCTGTCCGGTCTCGGCGCCCGCGAGCGCGAGGCGCTCGGGAAGATCGTGACGGCGGTGAACGCCGTGGACGAGGTCTACTGGAAGCAGATGGGCCGCCAGGCCCTGGAGGCGCGCCGGGCGCTGGAATCCGCCTCCACGCCGGTCGAGAAGCTGTATCGCGATTTCCTGCTCATCAACTACGGACCGTTCGACATCCGCAATGACAACGAGCGATTCACCCCGGCCGGGTCGCCGACGGGCCGGCGCCTGCCGGGCGCCGGCTTCTATCCCGAAGACATGACCAAGGAGGAATTCGAGCGGCGCCTGCAGGCCTTCCCCGAGCTGAAGGAGGAGTTCGAGAGGAACGACACGGTCATCCGGCGGATCGACGGGGCGCTCGTGGCGCTGCCGTACGAGAAGGTCTACCTCGATCAGCTGGCCGTGGCGTCGCGGGCCCTGGCGGAGGCGGCCGCCCTGGTCGAGAGCCCGGGCCTCAGGCGGTACCTGTCGCTGCGCTCGGAGGCCCTCCTGCGCGGGGACTACTATGCGTCGGACGCGGCCTGGCTGGACGTCAAAGACAACCAGATCGACGTCGTGATCGGACCGATCGAGACCTACGATGACCTCCTGATGGGGCTGAAGGCCTCGTACGAAGGGGCCGCGCTGGTGAAGGACGCGAAGGCCTCGGGGGCGCTCGAGGTCTACAAGCAGAACCTGCCCGGGATGGCGAAGGCCCTGCCGGTGGAGGACGCCTTCAAGAAGTCGAACACCGGCAGCGGCAACGTGCTGGAGATCCTGAACGTCGTGCGGTTCTCGGGCGACTTCAACGCCGGCATCAAGACGGTGGCGGCGTCGCTCCCCAACGACGAGCGCGTCCTCCAGGACAAGGGGGCCAAGAAGCAGATCTACAAGAACGTCCTGGAGGCCAAGTTCGACGCCATCCTCCTGCCGATCGCCCAGATCCTGCTGCCGAAGAAGGACCAGCCTCTGGTGACGAAGGAGGCCTTCGTGACCAACGTGCTCCTGCACGAGCTGTCGCACACGCTCGGGGTCGACTACGTGGCGGGGAAGAAGGACCTGACGGTGCGCCGGGCGCTCCTGGAGCGCTACCCGGCCATCGAGGAGGCGAAGGCGGACGTCGTCGGCATGTTCGACATGCAACACCTCGTGGCGCAGGAGATCTTCACGGAGGAAGAGGCCGAGGAGAACCGCGCGACGTACCTCGCCTCGATCTTCCGATCGGTCCGCTTCGGGACCGAGGACGCGCACGGCCGCGCCAACGCCATCCAGCTCAACTACCTGCTCGCGGAAGAAGGGATCGACTTCGACCGCAAGAGGGGGGAGTTCTCGGTCCGCCCGCGCAAGTTCGATGCGGCGATCGCGGGGCTGGCGAAGACCCTCCTCGAGATCGAGGCGACGGGGGACTACGACCGCGCCGGCGCCCTCATCAAGAAGCTCGGCACGCTCGACCCGGCGGTGCGCGAGGCGCTGAAGCGGATCGAGCAGGTGCCGGTCGACGTCGTCTTCACCTACCCGCTCTGATCCGCGTGCGGCGCCATCCCGGTGTCCTCGATGGCCGGCCGGTCCAAATCGCGGTCCTGTCGGATGCCGGCGAGCTGGAGGAGGCGCGCGCCCTGGGCTGCCACCTGGCGCTCGCCCTGGCCGAGGCCGGATCCGAAGCCTGGCGATCCGTCGGATTTCGCGCGCTTCCGGCAAGCGAGACCGCCTGCCGGACGGTCCTGCCGGCGGCCTGGCCCCGCGAGCCCGCCTGGGTCGCCAGGGCAGAGGACCCCGAGTCGCGCGTGCCGGGGATCAGGCCCTTCGCGCCTTCGGACCTCGACGCCGTCCTCGAGATCCATCACGAGGAGACTCGCGGGCAGGTCCTGCGCCTCGATCGCGGCCGGGACGACTGGGAGCGGATCCTGGAGGAGCGGCTCGCGCGGCTCCGCCGGCGCGGGGAGGACTGTCCCTTCTGGGTCCTCGAGAGGCGGGGACGGGTCGAGGGGTACGTGGTTTTGGAGGCCGCGCCGCCGACACTGCGCTGGCGGGAGCACGGGGCGCGCCGCGGCGCCAAGGACGACCTGGTCGATCTCTTCTGGAGCGCCCTCGCGTGGGCCCGCCGGCACAATCTCCCGAGGATCGAAGGGTGGCGGATGCCGGGGGTGCTGACGCTCGAGCCTCTCTATCCCGCCTCGGAAAGGCGCCGCAAGGACGGGATCCCGATGCTCCTCCCTCTCGCTCCCGACCTGACACCAGGGGAATTCGCGCGCGAGGAGGACTGCCGGATCTTCGAGATCGACGTCCTCGGGGATGAAGCTCAGTGAATCTTCCGGCGCGCTTCCTCGAGCTGCTTCTCGATCCGCTCCTTCTTCTGCATCAGCGCCGACACATCGGTGGTGGTGGCCATGCCGGTCATGCCGGCGGCGCGGCCGGACTGCGCCAGCTCGGCGTTGACTCCCGCCAGCTCCCGTTCCAGGTCCCGGACCTGCTGCTCCTCGGCGCTGAGGACGGTCGGCAGGAAGGAGAACTGCCCCGTCCTCACGTAGTTCACGCCCAGCCAGATTCCCACGAGGACTACGACCAAGAGGGCCAGCTTTTTCATGGGGCCTCCCTGTTCTTCATCGGTGCGGAGGGAATGGCGGAAGCGTGTGGGAATCGAACCCACCGGAGCCGGGTTCCCCCGACTCCCAACGGATTTGAAGTCCGCGCAGGACACCAGCCCCGAGGCGCTTCCCTGCGACCGGCTCAGTCTAACACGCACGCGGCGGCGCGCGGGTGGAGAAGCACGAGGCCATAGTATGATTTCCGGGACGATGCGCAACCTCGCATGACCACGACCGAGCGCGACACCCTGGACGTCGACGTCCTGTTCGTCGGCGGCGGGCCGGCGGGGCTCGCCGGCGCGATCCGGCTGCGCCAGCTCGTCCGGGAGCACAACGAGGCCGTGGCGCGCACCGGGCAGGGGGCGCCCCTCGAAGTGAGCATCGTCCTTCTGGAGAAGGGGCGCGAGATCGGATCGCACGGGATCTCGGGCGCCGTCCTCGACCCGCGGGGGCTTCTGGAACTCTATCCGGATTTCCTGGAGCGCGGCTGCCCGCTCGAGAGCCCGGTGACCGACGATGGGGTCTGGTTCCTGACCGGTCGCCGCAAATTTCCCTTTCCAATCGTCCCGCCGCCGCTTCGGAACCACGGCAATTACGTCGCCTCGCTCGGGAAGGTTGTCCGCTGGCTGGCGGCGCAGGCCGAGAAGGAAGGGGTCGATCTCTTTCCGGGGTTTTCCGCCGCGGAGCCGCTCCTGGACGGCGATCGGGTGATCGGCGTGCGCACCGGCGACAAGGGGATCGACCGGCACGGGAAGCGCAAGCCGAACTTCGAGGCGGGGATCGACATCCGCGCCAAGGTCACGGTCCTGGCCGAGGGGCCGCGCGGCACGCTGGCCAAGGCGCTCCAGGCGCGCTTCCACCTGGACGAGGGGCGGATGCCCCAGGTCTACGCCGTCGGACTCAAGGAGGTCTGGACCTGTCCCAAGGGGAGCCTGCCGCCCGGGCGCGTCATCCACACCATGGGGTTCCCGCTGGATCGGGAGACGTTCGGCGGCGCCTTCATCTACAACATGGCGGACGACCTGCTCGACATCGGCCTCGTCGTCGGCCTCGATTACCGGAACCCCCGCCTCGACCCGCACGCCCTGTTCCAGGCCCTCAAGACCCACCCCGCGATCGCACCGATGCTCAAGGGGGCGAAGGTCCTGTCGTACGGCGCCAAGGCGATCCCGGAGGGGGGGATCTACGCCATGCCCCGGCCTTACCTGTCCGGCTGCCTCATCGCCGGCGACTCGGCCTCGATGCTGAACGGCATGCGCCTCAAGGGGATTCACACCGCCATGAAGGCGGGGCAGATCGCCGCCGAGGTCATCCTCGAATCCCTCGTCGCCAGCGACACCTCGGCGGCGTTCCTGGCCCGCTACGAAACCCGCTTCCGTGAGTCATGGGCGGGGCACGAGCTGTGGCGCGTGCGGAATTTCCACGCCGGATTCCGCGGAGGCCTCCTGCCGGGCCTGATCCACTCGGCGCTGCAGATGGTGACCGGCGGCCGCGGCCTGCGCGATCCCCTTCCTTCGGAGCCCGGGCATGAGCGCCTTCGATCGATCCGGGATCAGTTCGGGGACGGCCCGCTGCAGCCCGACGAGGTGGCGCCGCGCTACGACAACCCGCTGATGCTCGACAAGCTGACCGACGTCTATCACTCCGGGACGAAGCACGAGGAGGACCAGCCGGTCCACCTGCTGGTCGCCGACACCTCGATCTGCGAGACGCGCTGCGCCCAGGAGTTCGGCAATCCCTGCCAGCACTTCTGCCCGGCGGCGGTGTACGAGATGGTCCCCGGAGAGGGCGGCAAGCGCAGGCTCCAGATCAACGCCAGCAACTGCGTCCACTGCAAGTCCTGCGACATCATGGACCCCTACCAGATCATCACCTGGGTGCCCCCCGAGGGGGGCGGCGGCCCCGAGTACGTCAAGCTGTAGAGGAGGCCCGACGTGATCGAGACCTACGTTCCGGTGTACCTGGCCTGCGCCCTTCTCCTGGTGGCGGGGAACGCGTTCTTCGTGGCGGCGGAGTTCGCCATCGTCAAGGTGCGGGCCACCCGCATCCAGGAAATGGCGACCTCGGGCCTGCCGGGGTCGCTCCTGGCGCGCGAGGTCGTCGGGAATCTGGAGGAATACCTGGGGCTCTGCCAGCTGGGAATCACCATCGTCAGCCTTGGCCTGGGATGGGTGGGGGAGGAGGCGTTCGCGGGCATCCTCCAGCCGGTCCTCTCGCGCCTGGGCGCCTTCGCGGCCCCCACCGCCCACACCATCGCCGTCATCGGCGCCTTCGTCATCATCACGGCCCTGCACATCGTCCTGGGGGAGCAGGTGCCGAAGTTCCTGGCCATCCGCCGGCCCGGCCGGATCGCCCGGATCGCCGCGCCGGCCCTGGTGGCCTTCAAGCGCGTCTTCAACCCGGCGCTGTTCCTCCTGAACGGCAGCGCCAATCTGATCCTCCGTCTGATGGGGATCCGCCAGATGGAGGAGCCGTCGGTATCGGAGAACGAGCTTCGCATCATGTTCGCCGATTCCTTCCGCAAGGGGATCATCACCTCCAGCGAGGCGGAGATCATGGAACGGGCCACCCGCTTCGCGGACCGGAGCGCCCGGGACGTCATGGTCCCCCTGGAGCGCGTCGTGACCTGGAGGTTCGATCGCCCCGTGGAGGAGAATCTCGCCCTGGCGCGCGCCGAGAAGCACACGCGCTATCCGGTCTACGATCCCCGCACCAACGACCTGATCGGTGTCATCAACATCAAGGCCCTGGCGCTCTACAGCGAGAAGGACGCCTCCGACTGCGAGGCGTCGCGCCTGCAGGATCAAACCATCGTCAAGGAGCTCGTCCGCGTCCCGGAGGACCGGCGCATCGACGCCGTCCTCAAGGACCTGCGCCGCCGCCGGCAGCACATGGCGGTCGTCGTGGACAAGCAGGGGAAGGCGATCGGCATCCTGACCATGGAGGACATCATCGAGGAGATCTTCGGCGAGATCGAAGACGAGTTCGAGGCCGCTCCGGGACCCGCCGCGATTTCCTGATGACCGCGTCCCGTTCCGCCTGCCGTGCCTCCCGTCTCGCCGCCCCGGCCCTGCTGGCCTGCCTTCTGGCCTGCGGTCGCCCCGATGGGACCGCCCCGGGAGGGGACGCCGATCGATCCAGCGCAGGCGCGTCCGGAACCGGGGCGGCGGATCGCTCCGGCGAGGCGGGCGGCCGGGGCCGAATCGTCGTCTTCGGAATCGACGGCGCCGATTGGCAGGTGATCGAGCCGCTGGCGGCCCGCGGGCGTCTGCCGGCATTCAAGCGGTTGATCGAGGAGGGGGCCACCGGCACGCTCCTCTCGCAGGAGCCGTCCGCCTCGCCGTCCCTGTGGACGACGATCGCCACGGGGGTCGGTCCGGCGCGCCACGGCATCCACGGGTTCGTCGTCGGGGACGGCGCGGGCGCCGCGGCGCACGACGACGATCCGCGGGCGCCTCGGGCCGATGGACAGGCCGCGGTCCGCCCGGTCACGAGCGGCATGCGACGGGCGCCGGCGTTCTGGAACATCCTGCCGCGCTACGGGCGCAAGGTCGGGGTCGTCGGGTGGCTCGTCACCTGGCCGGCCGAGCCGACCAACGGCTACATCGTCTCGTCGTACCTGCCCTACATCTACAACTGGTCCACCGGCCGGCCGCTGAAGGGGACGATCGTCAAGGGGATCCCGCGGCAGACCTTCCCCGAGGCGCTCATCGACGAGCTCGAGGCCGACAAGGTGAAGCCCGCCGGCCTCGAGGGGGATCTCATCGGCCGCTTCTATGATCCGATCGCGGTCTCGGGGCTGCCGCGCGACGATCGGGAATGCGTCCTGGGGTTTCTGTGGAGCCTCGCCTGCGACGAGACCTACCGCCGCATAGGCGAGCGGCTGTATCGGGAGTACCCCGTCGACCTGTTCGCGATCTACTTCGGCGGGGTCGACGTCGCCTCGCACCGCTTCTGGAAGTTCGCCCATCCGGACGCCTTGCCCTACGGCGTGACGCCCGCGCGGGCCGGGGTCCTGGGCGGGGTGATCGACGCGTATTACGTCTACCTGGACGGGCTCCTCGGAGAGTACATGAACCGGCTCGGCACCGACGGGACGCTGGTGGTCCTGTCGGATCACGGCTTCAAGCCGGTCCTCTTCCCCGGCAAGCCGACGACCTCCGGCCACCACCGCCTGCAGGGGATCATCGGCTTCTACGGCCGAGGGGTGAAAAGGGGGGGCCGGATCGCCTCGGCCGGCCTGGTCGACGTCCTCCCGACGCTCCTGCGGCTGCTCGACGTCCCGATCGCGCAGGACCTGGAAGGACGGGTCATCGCCGACGCCCTGGACGCCGGCTTCCTCGGGTCCCGTCCCGCCGCCAGTGTCGCGACCTACGGGCCTCTCGATCGTCCGGCCGAGCCGGGGGAGTCGGAGCTGGACCGGAACGTCCTGGAGAGGCTGCGCTCCCTCGGCTACATCAACTGAGGGTCAGCGGGCTGGGAAACGCCAGCCGATCCCGAAGGCGAATTCCTTGAACGAGAAGTCGACACCGTTCTCGTAGACCTGGCCATCCCCCTCGAAGAAGTTGGCGCGCATCTCGACACGGGCGTACGTCACCCGCCCCAGGAAGAAGCGCACGCCCCCGCCCAGCCCGAGGACGGGATCGGTCTCGCTGCCGAGGAACGGATCGGAGTCGTCGGTATGGACCAGGCCGAGGCCGGCCGTCAGGTAGGGGACGACGTTGGTGTCATTGAAATTGAGGACGTATGCGACCTGCAGGTTGTCGACGTCGGCGTTTTCGCCGAAGTTGAACGAATCGTCTGCGTTCACGCTGTTGAACAGGAACTCGATCTCATGGTGCGGGTTGTAGAGGTAGCCGAACCGGACACCGGCCCCGCCGTCGTCGTCGAGCTCCATCCGATTCGAGAAATCGTTGAAGGTCAGGTAGACGGTGAATTCGTAGGCCTCCCCGGAGCCCCGGGTGCCGTAACGGCGAGGGTAGGCGTACCCGTCCGGAACAAGCGTCGGCAGGAAGGCAAGGACGAACACCACAGGCAGCAGGCGTCTCAGGGTCATCGCAGGTCTCCCATGCGCGCCCCTTGAGATCAGCCGGCCCGCGGGCGCGTTGACCCCATTTTTACACGCATGCTATAGTTCGCCCACTTACGTGGGGCGTTAGCTCAGCTGGGAGAGCGCAAGGCTGGCAGTCTTGAGGTCGGGGGTTCGATCCCCCCACGCTCCACCACGTCGTCTCTTCGGCATCGGACCAAAATCCTCGCCTGAAACCGCCTGTCATTCGAAGGATCGGGGAGAGGACGTGCCTCCAACGGATGAAAGGGCCTGCCCATCCGCAGGCATCATTCGAGAGGAGGGACGATGATCAAGGGACGCACCCCGGCAAGACCGGCTCTCGGGTTCGTAATCGTCATGTGTGGCGCGTTCGTGGGCAGGAGCGGCGCCCAGATCGGCGGCTACTGCACGCAGACGGCCGACACGCTGCTGGATGCCTGCAAGGCGGGCGTCACGGACGATGGCGCCGTCGGGACGGCCATCTGCATCAACATCTCGGATACGAAGCCTCGAAACGACTGCCTCGACGATCTCGCGGACTCCCAGGATGAGGCGACCCAGCTCTGCGAGGACCAGCATGACACCCGCCTGGCTGCATGCGGGGTGCTCGGTGAAGGCCGCTATGACCCCGATTTCAGCCCGGCTCGCTTCGACAATCCCAAGCGCCCGTCGCACCCGAATCCCTATTTCCCACTGGGGGTCGGCAAGCACTGGGAATACCGCTCGGCCACGCAGGTGAACACGGTGGACATCGTGAACGAGACGAAGCGCATCGCGGGCGTCGACTGCATCGTCTTCCGGGACCTGGTCTTCGAGGGCGGATTCATCCTGGAGGCGACGGATGACTGGTACGTTCCGGGCAAGGACGGCAGCGTCTGGTACTTCGGCGAAGAGACCGGGGAGTATGAGACTTTCAAGGGGGACAACCCGGTGAGACCGGAGCTCGTCAACATCGACGGCTCCTTCAAGGCGGGCCGCGACGGCGCCAAGCCGGGGATCATCGCCCTCGCGTCTCCGAAGGTCGGCGACGTCTACCTCGAGGAGTTTTCGCTCGGCAACGCCGAGGACGTGACCGAAATCCTGTCGACGACG
This sequence comes from Candidatus Polarisedimenticolia bacterium, assembly GCA_036001465.1. NCBI lineage: Bacteria > Pseudomonadati > Acidobacteriota > Candidatus Polarisedimenticolia > Candidatus Polarisedimenticolia bacterium. The sequence continues at coordinate 11,543 of DASYUH010000105.1, read as the reverse complement.
TACGCGTACGGGCACGACGCGGTGCTCGACGAGGGAGTTCCCGCGACGCTGGCGCAGCGCTTCTGCGCCGGGAACTGCATCGTCACCAAGAACTACTCGCTGCTGGAGCCCGGGCTGTTCGCGCGCAAGTATTACGCCCGCGGCATCGGCACCATCATCGAAGTGGAAAACACGGGCGAGGTGGTCCAGCTCGTCAGCTGCAATTTCGACAGCCGGTGCGCCAACCTGCCCCTGCCCTGAATGGTCCGGAACGCTTCCCGGTAAAGTCCGGCACGCCACGCCGGCACGGGGCCTGCCGCGGGCCCCGTGCCACGGACCGGGAGCGTCGTCACCACGGCCTGGGGCGGCTGCGCGCGGAGGCCGATGTATACTTCAGCCTCCGTCATGCCTCGTCCGGCACTCCTCAGCTGCGAAGGCGTCACCAAGTCGTTCGGCGGTCCGCCGCTGTTCGAGGGGCTGTCGTTCGCGCTCCACGAAGGGGATCACGTGGGGCTCGTCGGCCCCAATGGAGCGGGCAAGTCGACCCTGCTGAGAATCCTCGGCGGCGTCGAGCTCCCCGACTCGGGGACCTGCGCGCGCCGGAAGAACCTCCGCGTCGGCTTCGTCCCGCAGGCTCCGAGCTTCCCGCGGGGGACGTCCGCCGCCGAAGTCGTGGCGGCCGGGATCGCCACGGACACGAGGCTCGATGACCACGAGCGGGAGGAGTGCGTCAGGCTGTCCCTGGGCAAGGCCGGATTCTCCGACCCCGGCGTCCCGACCGAGCTCCTCTCGGGGGGCTGGCGCACGCGGCTCGCCATCGCGCGGGAGCTCGCCGGCACGCCCGACCTCCTCCTGCTCGACGAGCCGACGAACCATCTGGACATCGACTCGGTCCTCTGGCTCGAATCGATCCTGCAGAACGGATCCTGCGCGTTCGTGGCGGTCAGCCACGATCGCTATTTTCTGCAGAGGGTCGCGCGGCGGATGCTGGAGATCAACCGGCTTCACGACTCCGGCCTGTTCCATGTGACGGGGAGCTACGCGGACTTTCTCGAGGCGCGCGACGAGGCGTTGAGCAGCCAGGCGGCCTACCGGGAGACCCTGGCCGGCCTCGTGCGTCGCGAGGTGGCCTGGCTGCGCCGCGGAGCGAAGGCGCGGACGTCCAAGTCGAAGTCGCGCATCCAGTCGGCCGAGCGCAGCATCGCAGAGCTCGAGGACAGTCGTTCGCGCAGCGTGGTTTCGTCGGCGGGGATCGAATTCACCTCATCAGGGCGGAGGACCAGGCGGCTGTGGTCCGGGGAGGGCCTGCGGATCGCCTTCGGCGACAGGACGATCGTGGATGGCCTCGACCTCCTGCTCACGCCCGGCATGCGATTGGGGGTGCTGGGCCCCAACGGTTCCGGCAAGACGACGCTGCTGCGGACCATCGTCGGGGACCTCGCCCCCGCGGCCGGGACGATCCGGCGCGCCGAGGCCCTGCGTGTCGCCTGGTTCGTTCAGAATCGGGACTCTCCCGACCCCGTCCTCACCCTCAAGCGGGCGCTGGCGCCGGAAGGGGACCTCGTGGTCTACGGCGATCAGGTGCTCCATGTCGCCTCGTGGGCGAAGCGGTTCCTCTTCCACCCCGGCCAGCTCGAGACCCCGGTGTCCCGCCTGTCGGGAGGGGAGCGCGCCCGGATCGCCCTCGCCAGGATGATGCTGCAGCCGGCCGACCTGCTGGTCCTCGATGAGCCCACGAACGACCTGGACATCCCGGCGCTCGAGGTCCTGGAGGAGGCGCTGCTCGAGTTCCCCGGCGCCCTCGTTCTCGTGAGCCACGACCGGCACCTGCTGGACCGGGTGTCGACCCAGGTCCTGGCGCTCGATGGGTTCGGTGGCGCGCAGCATTTCGTGGCGTACGACCAGTGGGAGGCGAGCCGGCGCCCTCAGGCACCGCCGAAGAGGGACACGCCGCCCGCGCCGACGCCGAAGGCGAAGCGGTCCGCGGCCCGGCGGTTGTCGTACCTCGAGCAGCGGGAATGGGACGGCATGGAGGCGGCGGTGCTGGAGACCGAGGCGCGGGTCGCGGCGGCGCGGGGGCGCGCCCATGATCCCGCCATCGCAACGGATGCGGCCATGCTCGAGAAGCGCTTCTCGGAGCTCGAGAAGCTGCAGGCCCAGGTCGACCGGCTCTACGCCCGATGGGCCGAGCTCGACGAGAAGCGGAAGTAGGGGACCCTCACCCCGGATTCCTGCGTCGAATCGTCCGGATGGCTTCGTCCAGACGATGGAGGAATCGTGAGCGATCGCGTGCGCCGAACGGGGGCGGGCCCCCGGTGATGCTCCCGAGATTTCGAAGATGGGACAGCAGCTCGCGGTTCGCGAGGGCGTCCCCGATGTTGTCCGCGGTGAACATCCCGCCCCTCTGATCGAGGACGATCGCCCCCTTGTGCAGGCAGCGGGAGGCGAGGGGAATGTCCCCCGAGATCACGATGTCGTCCCGGTCGCAGCGCTCGACGATCCAATCGTCGGCGGCGTCGAAGCGATCTCCCACGACGACCAGCGTGAACCGGTCCTCCTCGGGGATCCGCATGCGCGCGTTCGCCACGATGGTGGCGCCGAGGCCGTGCCGCCGGGCGACGCGGTAGATCTCCTCCTTCACCGGGCAGCCGTCCGCATCGACGAAGATGTTGAGCACCCGATTCAGCTCGGCGGGCGTGTTTCCGGGTAGAGCTTCTCGAACTCCGGATCGCCGCGGAGGATGGCGAGGTCGGGGTCGCGCCGGGCCCAGTCGGCGTCCTTGAAGCCGTTCCGCCACGCCTTGCTCAGCGCGTCCAGCGCCTCGGCTTTCTTGTTCATCGAGCAGAAGGTGCAGGCGGCGTTGTACTGGACCATCGCCTCGTTGGGGCGCAGGAGCATGGCGAGGTTGGCCTCGCGCATCGCGTCCTCGTGGCGCCCCTCGACGGCGTAGAAGCCGGCCACCAGGATCCGCGCCCGGGCATCCTCGGGCACCTGCCGCAGATGCCCCTCCATCGCCTGGATGGCGCGATGGCGGATGTTCTTCCGGGCCTCCTCCTTGCCGAGCGCTCCCAGGGAGTTCATGATCGGCACGTAGACGTTGTAATCGGTGCCGCTCGACTCGATCGCCTCGTCGGCCACGTTGGCGACCTCCTGGTACTTCCCCGAGGCGTAGAGCCCGCGCAGCAGCAGGTAGTAGGCCCCCTCGCAGTCGCGCTTGCGCGCGATCACGTTGCGCACGATGGCGGACATCTCGGCATACTGCCCCTTGGCGTACAGGATCCACGCCTGGGCGACCATCACCTCCGGCACGTCGGGCTGCAGGCCCATGGCCCGCTCGGCGGCGGCGCGGGCCCTGTGGATCCAGACGTCCTCGCGCGCGTAGTGGGCGTGGTAGTAGGCGCAGACGTTGGCTATCGCCGCGAAGGCCAGCGCGAAATTCGAATCCTGCGTCACGGCGTTCTCGTACATCTGCAGCGCGAACTCGAGGTCCTGGCGCGTCAGGCGCCGCGCGTAGCTGCGTCCCCGCAGGTACAGGTCGTAGGCCTGCAGATTGTCCGTCGGCTTGGCCGCGAGGGCCTGCTGCTCCTGGGGCGAGAGCTGGATGCGCAGCGCCGCGGCGATCTTCTGGGCGATCTCGTCCTGCACCTCGAAGACGTCCTTCATCTCGCGATCGTAGCGCTCGGACCACAGCGGGAAGTCGGTGTGGGTGTCCACGAGCTGGGTGGTGATCCGCAGGCGGGTGCCGGCCCGGCGGAGGCTTCCGGCCAGGACGTAGGCCGCATGCAGCTGCTGGCCGATCTGCGAGGGGGTGACCGGCTTGTCGCGATAGACCAGGACGGTGGGGCGGGAGAACACCTTCATGCCCTGGATTTTCGACAGCTCCGTGATGATGTCCTCGGTGATCCCGTCCCTCAGGTATTCGTCCTCCTTCGCCCCGCTCAGGTTCTCGAAGTAGAGCACGGCGATCGACTTCTCGGAGGACTTGTCGGTGCCGCCCTTCGAGTCGGCGAGGTCCGGGCTCTTCCCCCGGCCCGAGTCGAGGTCCCGCTTGAGCCGCAGCAAATCGGTCTTGAGCTCGGTGGCCGTCTGATAGCGGAGGTTCCGGTCCTTCTCGAGGGATTTTTCGAAGATCCGGGCCAGCGCGGCCGGCATCGAAGGGTTCGCCTCGGAGAGGGGGCGGGGAGAGCGATTCAATATGGCCTCGAACACGAGGGGCTGGGTGTCTCCGGGGAAGGGCAACGCTCCCGTCGCCATCTGGTAGAGCACCGCCCCGATCGAGAACAGGTCCGTGCGCGCGTCCGTCAGCTGCCCGCGCGCCTGCTCCGGCGACATGTAGTGGACCGTCCCCAGGACGACCCCCGCCATGGTCAGCTGATCCGCGCCTCGCATCGTCTCGGCCTGGGAAGGGGAGCTGTCGCGGTCGGATTGGGCTCCCGTCACGCCGATCTTGGCCAGCCCGAAGTCGAGGACCTTGCATTGGCCGCGCGCGTTGACCATCAGGTTGGCCGGCTTCAGGTCCCGGTGGACGATCCCCTTCGAATGGGCCGACTCCAGCGCGTCCGCGATCTGGGTCCCGAGATCGAGAATCTCCCCGATCTCGAAGGGCTGGCGACCCATGCGCTGCGCCAGGGTCTGCCCCTCGAGCAGCTCCATCACGATGAAATGCCGCCGCTCGTGCTCCTCGATGGAGTGCACGGTGCAGATGCCGGGATGGTTGAGCGAGGAAGCCGCCCTGGCCTCACGCTGAAAGCGCTCGAGGATGGAGGCATCACGTTCCATCTCCTCGGAAAGGAACTTGACCGCGACCCGCCGGCCGAGGCGGCTGTCCTCCGCCTCGAACACCACCCCCATGCCGCCGGAACCGAGCTTGCGCAGGATCTTGTAGTGCGAGACCGTGCTGCCGACCTGGACTTCCATCGCCGAAGCGTCCTCCTCCTCCGAAATGCGCGTGCCTCGCCAGGGGCTCGTTCACGTGGCCTGAGCGGGAATGAGCCCCGAAATATACGCCGGGTGGGGATCCCCGGGCAAGGCGACAGGGGATCGGGCCATCGCGCCTCGTTTGCCCGGCGCCCGTCGCGGGGCTATCATGGCGCGCTTTGCCCTTGGGGCCGATGGACCATGGAATCGTCGATCACGCGATCTCGAGCCGCCCTGGCGCTCCTGTCGGTTCTTCTGGCCTCGGGCATCGTGATGTCAGTCCGCCTCGTCCAGCATCATGAGGTTCAGCTGTACGGCGATGCCTCGGCGGCGCTCTCCAACTGCCCGCAGTCGGAAACCATCAACTGCGAGGCGGTGAACACGAGTCCCTGGTCGGAGCTCCTCGGCATCCCGATCGCCGCATTCGCCATCCCGACCTATCTCCTCGTGCTGGGGCTCGTCCTGTCGGGGGGCGGGCGCGACGCGTCCCTTCGATACGCCTTCAGCATCGGGATCCTGACCACGCTCTATTCCGGCTTCCTGTTCTGGGTCTCCTCGACCCAGATCGGGTACCTGTGTCTCTGGTGCATGGGGCTGTATGGGGTCAACCTCGCCATCCCGGTGCTGATCGGCGTCTCCCTCTGGCGCTCACCGAGGCGGCTCATCCACCTCACTCTCCAGGACCTCGCGAGCTGGCCGAAGACGCTGCGATGGACGGCGGCCTGGTTCGTCGTCCTGCTGGCGGGCACGATCGCGGCCCAGCAGTCGTACCGCTCGGAGGTCCGCCGGGCGGCGGCCCGGGAGCGGGTCCGGATCGAGGAGGAAGGCGGCCCCCTGCTGCCCGCCGTGCCCCCCGGCAGCGCGTCTCCGGACGAAACGCCCGCGCCGGACCGGACCGACGATGATTCTCCGGCCGGTTCGCCCGCTCCACGGGAGAACACTCTCGGACCGTCCGGCCGCCCGGTCTACGCGCGGCACGTGGGTGCCGTCCCACCGATCCGGCTCGCATCCATCGTTCCCCTGCAGGCGAGTCTCGCCGCGCCCGCAGTCTCCCATCCGGCCCCCTCCGCTCCGCCCTCCGCCGGCCCGCAACCGGGGAAACCCTACCGGCTGGCCGGACCGCTCCGGCGGGTCTCCGGCTCCAGCCGGAAGATCCTGTCCGAGCCGTTCGATCTCCAGGGCCGCCTGGGACGTGGACGGCCCGTGGCCCTCGTCTTCTGGGCGCCGGGATTCCCCGACGCCGAGCGGGAGCTGGTGAAGATGGCCTCCTTCCTCAGGCGCGAGACCCCGCAGTTCGAGGTCTATGCGGTGTCGGGCCGTCGCGACGATCAGCAGGAGGCCGAGATCTGGGAACGCTTCGCGATGCTCGACGTGCCGCCGGATCTCCCCCTCCTCCTCGACGACCGGTTCGTCGTGTCGGAGGCGCTCACCACGGTGGACGTTCCGGACCTGGCCGTCTTCGACGGCAAGGGCTCGCTCGTGGTCGCGAAGATCAAGGATCTCTCCCAGCAGCTGATGTCGTCGGCGGGCAGGGTCCCGGCCGAGGGGGTCCTGCGCACGGTCGCCTCGGGTGCCTCCGTCCAGCAGATCAAGAACATGTTCCCGTTCTACCCGTCCGCCGATCTCCTCGGCGGGTGCGCCCCGGCCTTCACGGCGAAGAAGCTCGGCTCCGGCGACACCTACACGTTCCCGGGGCGCTCGTCCTCGGGGAAGCCGACGCTGGTGATGTTCTGGTCCTCCACGTGCTCGCATTGCCAGCAGGAAATCCCGCAACTGGTCGACTGGATGGCCAAGCATCCGGGCGTCGTGGACCTGGTCTCGGTCACCCATCTCAAGCGGAAGGACGGGAGCGATGCGGCGCACCGGAAGGTCACGGAGAATTACATCCGGGCCCAGCACATTCCATGGGTCGTCCTGGAGGATCCGGACAATGCGATCGCCGAGCTGTACCGGAGCATCTCGACGCCCACCACCTACATCGTGTCCCCGTCCTCGAAGATCGTGGACATCTGGTACTACGCCCATGCGGGAAACTTCCTCCAGGCCCTCGAGACGTCCCTGGCGAAGGCCGCGTCACCGTCGGCGTGCGAGGCGCCGCCGTCCGTTCCGGCCGCGCGCCTCGCGATCTCGGTGATGGCTCCGGACGGGAAGCGTCTTCCGCTGGCGTCGCTTCTCGACCGCCCGGCCGTCGTCCATTTCTGGGCGACGTGGTGCGCCCCGTGTGTCGAGGAGCTCCCGTCGCTCGTGCGTCTCCGGGAGCGGATCGAGAAGGAGGGGACGGCGCGCGTCGTGCTCGTCTCGGTCGAGGGGGAGGAGGCGGGGAAGCGCATTGCGGATTTTCAGAAGACCATCGGCCTCGACCTCCGGTCCTACCGGGCGCCGTCCGGGGATCTTGCCCAGAAGGTGGATCTCGCCCGACGCGTTCCGCGCACCTATCTCGTCGCGCCGGGCGGCGACGTTCTCGCCCTCCGGGAGGGAAACCAGGACTGGGACGACCCGAGTCTCATCGAGAGGGTGCGGTCGCGGCTCGAGGTTCTCGGACACCCGGTCCGGGCCGGAGGCCCCAGGTCGGAGGCCGTCCCCAAGCCCGCACGCTGAGCTTCAACCGCCGGGGCGGCGCGGCCGAATACTCGGACAGGCTCCTAGCGGGGGACCTGGCGGCTGCCGTTGGCGGCGGCGGCGCGCGGCTTGACGCGCTCCTTGCGCTTCTGGACGCGCTCGCGCACGCGGGCCCGGCGGGCCTCGACCGGGATCGCCTCGGCCTTGGCCAGGATGATGGAGCACAGGGCGTGGTCGAGAACCTCGCCCACCTCGCGCACGAACACGAACTTCATCTGCTTGCGGATGTGCGCCGGGATGTCGACCAGGTCCTTCTCGTTGCGCGCCGGCATCAGGACGGTGACGATGCCGGCACGGCGCGCCGCCAGGATCTTCTCCTTGATGCCGCCCACGGGCAGGACCTTGCCGCGCAGCGTGACTTCGCCGGTCATGGCGAGGTCGTGCCGCACCGGCCGCTGCGACATGAGGGACGCGAGGGCCGCCACGATGGTCACGCCCGCCGACGGCCCGTCCTTCGGAATGGCTCCGGCCGGGACGTGGATGTGGATGTCGGTCTTCTCGAACAGGCCCTCGTCGATCTCCAGCTCCCGGGAGTGCGACTTCACGTAGGTCATGGCCGCCTGGGCCGATTCCTTCATGACGTCGCCGAGCTGCCCGGTGATCGACAGGACGCCGTTCCCCTTCATCCGGCTGGCCTCGATGAACAGGATGTCGCCGCCGGATGACGTCCAGGCCAGGCCGGTCGAGACCCCGACCTCGTCGTTGCGCTCGGCCACCTCCGGGATGTACACGATGGGCCCGAGGAATTCCCCCAGGTCCTTCGGTTCCACCGTCCGCGCCTTCGGCCTCCCCATGGCGATCTCCTTGGCGATCTTGCGGCAGATGGTGGCGATCTGCTGCTCCAGCTTCCTCAGCCCCGAGTCGGACGTGTAGCCGCGGATGATCTCCTTGAGGGCGTCCTCCGTGATGGTGATCTGCTCCTTGGTGAGCCCGTGGTCCGTGACCTGGCGCGGGATGAGGAACTGGCGGGCGATGTCGAGCTTTTCCTCCTCGACGTAGCCGGGCAGGTGCAGGATCTCCATGCGGTCGCGCAGCGGATCGGGGATGGTGTCGAGCCGGTTCGCCGTCGTGATGAACATGACGCGCGACAGGTCGAACTGAAGATCCAGATACAGATCGGTGAACGTGCCGTTCTGCTCCGGGTCGAGCACCTCGAGGAGCGCCGAGGCCGGATCCCCCCGGAAGTCCATGCCGATCTTGTCCACCTCGTCGATCATGAAGAGGGGATTGCGCGAGCCGGCGCGCCTCAGGCTCTGGATGATCTTCCCGGGCATGGCGCCGACGTACGTGCGGCGGTGGCCGCGGATCTCGGCCTCGTCGCGCATCCCGCCCACGCTCATGCGCACGAACTTGCGCCCCAGGGCCTCGGCGATCGATCGGCCGAGGGACGTCTTGCCGGTGCCGGGAGGGCCGTAGAAGCAGAGGATCGGCCCCTTCATGTCGCTCTTCAACTGGCGCACCGCCAGGAACTCCAGGATGCGGTCCTTCACCTTCTCCAGATCGTAGTGGTCCCGGTCGAGGATGCGGGAGGCGTCCTTCACGTCCAGCCGGTCGACGGTCAGCGTGGCCCAGGGGAGGGTCGCCAGCCAGTCCAGGTAGGTGGTGATGACGTTGTACTCGGCCGACGCCGGGTTGACCATCTCGAGGCGACCCAGCTCCTTCTCCGCTTCCTTCTTGGCCTCCTCCGTGAGCCCGGCCTTGTCGACCTTCTCGCGCAGCTCGCGCACGGTGGCGGCGGTCTCGCTCTCCTCGCCCAGCTCCTTCTTGATGACCTTGAGCTGCTCGCGCAGGAAGAACTCGCGCTGCGCCTTGCGGATCTCGTCCTCGGTCTGCTCCTTGATCTCCTGGCCGGCCTTGGCCAGGCCGATCGCCTTCTCGATCAGGCGGATCGCAACTTTGAGGCGCCCGATCGGATCGATGGTGGTCAGGATCTCCTTCTTCTCCTCGAGCTCGAAGTTCAGGTGGTTGGCTACCTGGTCGGCGAGGTTGCCGGGCCCGGACAGGTTGTTCTTGATCAGGTTCAGGATCTCGCCGGGGACGCGCGGGTCGAGCTGGATGAGATTCTCCAGCAGGTGCAGCGCGTTCCCCATCAGCATGTTGGCCTCCATCGACTCGTCTTCCTTCTCGTCGATGCAGGCGACGCGCGCCTTCAGATACGGCTCGGTCTGGTTGTAGGAGGCGATCTTGAAGCGCCGCAACCCCAGCAGGATGATCTGGATGGTGTTCCCGGACACGTTGATCTTGTTCACCAGGCGCGCGGCGACGCCGATGGTGGACAGCTCCTCGATTGGCGGGACGTCGATGGACGAGCTCTTCTGCACCACCAGCCCGATGATCGACTCGGGCTCCATGTCGCGGATGAGATTGAGGTTCTTCTTCCGGACCACCTGGAGGTTGACCACCATCTGCGGGAAGACGACGGTGGACGCCAGGGGGATGACCGGCAGCTCGGCCGGGATGTCGCAGGCGAGCATGTCGCCGTGCGCGCGGATGCCGGCCGCGGCGATCTTCTCGGCCGTCGACTTGTCCAGGGCCTTGTCGGAGGCCCCCTTCTTGTGATTGCCGGTGCCGCTCATCGGGTCAGGCCCCCTTCCGTCCCTCGGCGAAGAAGCGATAGCCCAGGATCTTGTAGATCAGCTTCGCCGCCAGAAAATCCGGGGCGACGTCCCCCGCCAATGGCCGCAGCTCGTTCACGTCGAACCCCACCAGCCGCTTCCGCCGGCAGACCTCGCGAATGAACGCCAGGGTTTCGTACCATCCCGGGCCACCCGGCTCCGGCGTCCCCGTGGCCGGCATGATGGCCGGGTCGAAGTAATCCACGTCAATTGTAAGGTATATCTCGTCCGTCAGCCGGTCAACCGCTTCCAGGGCCATTTGAGGTCGGGCCACGAAGTCCCGGGCCGGGATGACCATGAGCTTCCTGTCCCGGATCAGGTCCCGCTCCTCCCGGGAGATGCTGCGGATTCCCACCTGAAGCGTGGGAAGACGCCCGGCGAAATGGTGCATGGCGCAGGCGTGGCTGAAACTCGAGCCCTCGTAGGTGGACCTCAAATCCCCGTGGGCGTCGAACTGGATGACCGACAGGCGGGGGTATCGGTTATGGTAAGCCATGATGGCTCCGACCGCCACGCTGTGCTCTCCGCCCACGACCACCACCATTTTGTCCTTGTCCAGGTAACGGGCGGTGGCCTCCTCGACCTTGCGGGTCATGACCTCCGGCGGGTCGTCGTTCCCGGACAGAGGCGGCGCGGTGTGGATGCCGATCGTGTACGGATCGGCGTCCAGCTCGTCGTCGTACAGCTCCATGAAGCGCGAGGCCTCGATGAGGGCGTCGGGCCCCTTCGCGGTCCCCTTCATGAAGGACGCCGTCCGGTCGTACGGCACCGGGAGAATCACGATGCGGGAGCGCTCGAGCGCGGAGTGCTCCGGCTCCAGGCCGCCGTAGTTCAGGGGGAGCTCGGGATGGAGGGGCATGGGGTCAGGGGATGAGGACGGCCGCCCCGACGACCGTGGTCCAGCGCCCCCGCTTGTCGCCGACCGCCGACTGGGTGACGCTCAGAGTGCGGTAGATCTCGCCGCTGATCTTCCAGATCTCCTTGCGCTCGTCGTAGGACGTGTCGGGATCGAACTCCACGCCCCGCACGGTCGCCAGCATCTGGGCCGCGAGGTCCTCGGCGTAGTCGCCCGCGGCCGACTCGGTCTGGCCGAAGGAGTGGTGCTCGCTGAGGTAGCCGTGCCCGCCCCGCTTTCCCGGGATGGCGATGCCGATCGAGGCGGCGATCAGCCGGTGCGGCTCGTTGGTCTCCGACTGGCTCATGACGCAGAAAGTGACCTCTCCGGCCCGCAGATAGTTGAGCCCCTGGCTCTTCGAGATGATCTTGCACCCGGGCGGAAAGATGCTGCTGACGCGCACCAGGTTGAAGTGGGCGATCCCGGCGTCGCGCAGCGCCATCTCGAAGGAGTTGAGCTTCTCCCGGTGCCGGCCGACTCCCTTGGTCAGAAAGATCTTTTTCGACACAAACATCGCG
>DASYUH010000104.1 GCA_036001465.1 Candidatus Polarisedimenticolia bacterium | reverse complement strand
GGAGTCGATCCCGGAGAAGTTCCTGGAGGGCATCCTGGTGACGCTCAAGAACGCGCGCCTCGTCAGCAGCCAGCGCGGTCGGGAGGGCGGGTATCGTCTTCGCCGGCCGCCCGCGGAGATACTGCTCGGAGACGTGGTGCGGATCATCGACGGCCCCCTGGCCCCGTTTGGAGACGCCGTCGAGCTGGCCCACCGTGTCCGCACCGAGCCCCGCCACGCGGGCCTGTTCGACCTGTTCCTCGAGGTGCGCAACGCGGCGGCGAAGATCCTGGATCACACCAGCCTCGCCGACCTCGTGCAGCGCAACCGCCGCGTCCTCGGCCGGCAGCCGGCCGCGCGGGAGACCCGTAAGTGACGGTCCGCGCCTTTGGCGAGACACTTTATGTCTAGTAATAAGCTAGAGTTTAAAGAGTTTACCGCCAGCGAGCGGCTCGTGCTCGAGGCCCTGCGCGGCCTCCGTACGCGTCGGTCGAGGTGGTGCCAGCCCGAGGAGACGACGTGATGAACCGTTCGGGGTCGTGGTTGGCCGTGGCACTCGCGGTGATGGCGCTGGTGGCGCCCGCCGGGTTACGGGCGGAAGACGATAAGAACCCAGAGAAGGCGAAGCAAGAGACGGCCGCCGAGAAGTCCAAGGAAGAGAAGCCGGCCGAGAAACCCAAGGAACCGGAGGTGAAGGTCTCGGCCGGTCCTGACGGCTTCGTGATCCAGTCCGGAAACCTGGACTACCGGATCCGGATCGGCGGTTACGCCCAGGCCGACGGCCGGTTCTATTCACGTGATACGGACAGCGTCGCCACCAACAACTTCCTGCTGCGGCGTGCCCGCCCGATCGTGCAGGGGACCGTCGCGAAATACTTCGACTTCTACCTGAACCCCGACTTCGGCCAGGGGCAGGTGGTCCTGTTCGACGCGTACCTCAACGTACGCACGTCGTCCAAGCTCCAGTTCCGGATCGGGAAGTTCAAGCCTCCGGTCGGCCTCGAGAGGCTACAGTCGGCCCAGAGCCTTCTCTTCGTGGAGCGCGCCCTGCCGACGGCGCTCGCGCCCAACCGCGACGTGGGCGCGCAGGTTCACGGAGAGCTGGTCGGCGGCGTCGTGGCGTATGCGCTGGGCGTCTTCGACGGCGCCGTCGACGGCGCCCTCATCGACACCGACGGCAACGACGGCAAGGACGTCGCGGGGCGGCTCTTCTTCCAGCCCTTCGCGCGCGGCGGTTCGAAGGCATGGAAGGGCCTCGGGCTCGGCTTCTCCGCCACCACCGGCAAGCAGCAGGGCACGCTGCCCTCCTTCCGGAGCGGCGGCCAGGTCGCCTTCTTCAGCTACCTGAGCACGGCCGCGGCCGACGGCACCCGCACGCGGTTCTCGCCGCAAGGCTCGTTCTACGCTGGACCCGTGGGCATCCTCGGCGAATACGTGCGGTCGCGGCAGCAGGTACGCCGGGCGACCGACGTCGCCCGCATCGAGAACGAGGCGTGGGAGGTGAGCGGCTCCGTCCTCCTCACCGGGGAGGCGGCCACCGCGGGCGGCGTGCGCCCACGTCGCTCGTTCGACCCGACCAAGGGGACCTGGGGGGCACTCGAGCTGGCGGTCCGGCTGAACCGGCTCAACGTGGACGGCACGGCGTTCTCGCGGGGCTTCGCCGACCCGGCACGGTCGGCGCGCGAGGCCCGCGCCTGGGCCGTGGGCCTCAACTGGTACCTGAACCGCAACGTGAAGTACGTCGTCGACTACGAGCGGACGACGTTCACGGGCGGGGCCGCCGCGGGCGGGAAACGGCGACCCGAAAACGCGATCCTCGTCCGGTCCCAGGTGGCTTTCTAGGAGGAATGGAGATGACCCCGAAGATGAACACCGATTCCGTCCGCGTCGTCGCGCTGGTCCTGGCCGTCGCCGGATCGGCTTCCGCCGCGCGCGCCCAGGACGCCACCCTCCTGAACGTCTCGTACGATCCCACGCGCGAGCTGTACCAGGCGGTCAACTCGTCTTTCGTCGCGTATTGGAAGCAGAAGGCCGGCAAGACGGTCGCCATCAACCAGTCGCACGGCGGCTCGGGCAAGCAGGCGCGCGCCGTCATCGACGGCCTCGAGGCCGACGTGCTGACGCTGGCTCTCGCCTACGACATCGACGCGGTGCAGCAGAGCGGCCTCATCGCCCCCGGCTGGC
>DASYUH010000103.1 GCA_036001465.1 Candidatus Polarisedimenticolia bacterium | reverse complement strand
CGATCGCGTTCGGCATCAATCCCCAGAACGCCGCGCAGGGAGATCGCGAGATGGCGCTCGTGGCCCGCGGCTCGGGGATCACGGGGGTGTTCGACGGCGGCGACGACGCGTTCGATTTCGGGAGCGCCGGCGACTTCTCGTTCCACTTCACGCGCTTCGGCCTGGCCTTCAAGGAGGATCACAGCGAGCACGCCGACACCATCGTCACGGGGGGGCTGGTCGTCCCGTGGCCGTCGGACACCGACATCCCGCTCCAGGACATGCAGATCTGCGGCTGCGGGGCCCTCGACGAGGCGCGCACGCCGAAAGTCCTGCTCAAGAAGAACCTGGCCTACTGGGACGCGACCTTCTTCCCGTACGGCCTCGACTTCTCCGACAAGCCGCTTGCGAGCCTGACCTGTCCGCCCGACAACTCCGCGGGGTCCGACGTGTGCCCCGGGACGAAGGCCAACTCGGTCTGCGTCGAGGCGATCACCCCGGTGCCGCGCTTCGAGCCGGACCCGGTCTCCGGGTTCGGGCTGGATCCACAAGGCAACCCCGGACCGATCACACCGTTCGTGGTCGCGCCCCTGGAGCTCGACCGCGACAAGTACACGGGGGACGGGACCCCGGCCGCGCAGCCCTACAAGTACCACGTGGAGAACTTCGTCCTCAACGACTGGGGGCAGGCCGGCAGCCCGGATCCGCCGGAGGTGGGGACCACCGAGCCGTACGGCTACTACGACGCCCACGGGGACCTGTCGCTGCCGTTCTTCGGCCTGACGCCGGCCGGCGTCATCATCCAGCGCCGGAGCCAGCAGGACACGAGCCACCTCGTCGATCTGCACGAGGAAGGGGATCCCTCCCTTCCCGGAAACTCCGATTTCATCGAGGCGTCGCGCAAGCTGGCGGCCGACAAGATCGCCCTGCCGTTCCGCGTGGACTACGTCCCGGCGAGCGCCACCGCCGATCCGAACGACGGCTGGAACAAGAACCCCGCCGACCCCAACCAGATGGACCTCGACGACGACTTCCGCGCCCGCGGGACCCTGTTCGCCTTCGCGCCGAACAGCGATCCCGATCCGGCCGCCGTCCTCGATCTCGGCTCTGTCAAGGTCGCGAGCGGACTGCTGCTGCGCCCTCCCACACCCGGACGGCCGGAGCTGGAGGGGGGAGATCTCGGCCCCACCGCGGTGCTCCGCCTCTACGGGGCGCTGAAGCCCGGCTCGAAGAACCGGCTCGACGCCATCCTCGATCCCGCGCTCTACGCTCCGTGGTCCGGCCAGCTCGACGGCGCGCTGCAGGCGCTCGGCGGCCAGGTCCCGGCGCCGTACGACCTCGGTGGCGCCGAGGCCTTGAGGAGCATCCTCGCCGGCGATCCGGGCATCCTGGCCCCTTTGGCCGAGCATCCCGACGCCAAGGGGACCTTCAACGTCAATCCGCAGAACCAGAGCCCGCCGATGAACGCCTCGCGGCTCACGGGGTTCCTCGACTTCTCCGACGATCTCCAGAACCTCGAGGCCGTGCAGGCTGCCTCGAACCTGGACACCGAGGGGCAGTTCTTCAAGATGGACTCGTCGCTTTTGACGATCGACCGGCACGTCAAGAACTCCGGGCAGGCGATCACGCAGTTCACGCGCGAGCAGCTCCCCGACGCGTCCAAGAACATGGAGCTTCCCGGGAAGCAGGACATCCCGTTCCCCGAGTTCCCCGGGATGAAGTGGGACTTCGACTATGCCATCAACTCGGTCCCCCCCTACTTCGAGTTCAAGAGCCTGACCGGCAGCGTCGACCTGACCAAGGGGGGGCTGTCCGGTGTCGGGTTCGACAAGCTGGGGGCGACGCTCAAGTTCTGGAACGACGGCGACTGGTACTTCTCGGCCGAGGCGAAGCTCAACTTCGACGGCTACGGCGGGAACGGCGCCGTCCTGCTCGGCAACTGCAAGGACATGACGCCGCTGCGGGAGGTCGATCCGAACGTCGCCGACTTCCTGTCGGGCGTGTCCAAGTTCGACGGCGGGTTCCTCAAGCTCGGGGTCCACGCGCGCATCTTCGACTTCGGCTGCCCGTTCTGGGTCTCAGCCGGTATCGAGGTCGGTGGCTGGTACGTCACCGGCAACCTCGGCGGCAAGGTGCGCGGCTGGATGTCCGGCAAGGGGGCGTGCCTGGTCTCGATCCGCGGCGACTTCACCCTCATGGGAGGGGAGGTCAACGACCTGTTCAAGCTCACCGGGGCCTTCTGGGTGGCGGGAGGCGTCGGCTTCTGCGACGAGGAGGACTGGGACACGCCGGCCGACGTCCTGGACGACGACTTCTGCGCCGCCTGTGTCTTCGAGGCCAAGGTCACCGGCACCTACCCGCCGAAGGACCTGAACCTGACCCTGGACGGCCCCGACGTCGAGTGCGCCGCACCGTGACCACAGGGAGATGACGATGCGCGGGATTCACATCTGGAACCGGGACTGGATGCGGGACACGTGGCGCCGCCCTCTCTGCGCCCTCCTCGTCTCGATCGCCGCGACGCCCGCCGGCCTTTTCGCCGAGCCGGCGAGCGAGCGGACGATCGTGCAGGCGGTGGCCGACGCGAGCGCCAACCGCGTCCTGGTCCGCTGGGCGGTCGTCGAAGGAGTGGCCAGGCGCTACACCTGGTACGACGTTCTGCGCCGCACCTCGAGCCAGTCGTCCTTCTCCAAGCTGAACCCCGATCCGATAGGCCCGCTGACCACCGTCGCCGCGATCGAGGCGGTCTTCACCGCCCCCGGCCGGTCCGACGCGCTTTTTGGAATCCAGGCGAGCCTCGGCCCCGGCTACGCGGGGGCCCTCCTGGCGATGCAGGAGCCGGGAGTCACCGGCGCCGCCAAGGGACAGCTGAAGCTGCTCCCCGACCAGAACTACGGCGCGGCATTGGCCCTCGGCCTGGGATGGCTGGACGAGACGGTCCTGCCCGGGACGACGTACGTCTACGAAGTGTGGGGGCTCGACCCGCAGGGGTTCCGTGTCGAGCGCCTCGGGGGGGCGAGCGCGACCGCCGGAACGCCTCCGCCGATCTCGGCGGCCAGCGCGGCCTGCATCGACATGGGAGACGCTCGCGGCCACCTGTCGACGTTCCTGCGCTGGGACGAGCCGGCGGCTTCGGCCGGCGAGTACAGCGTCGGGTACGACGTGTACCGCGCCCGGCGCCTCCCGAACCAGACCTGTCCTCCGGTCGCCCCGGGCCTGCCCGGGGTCGTGAGGGCGAACCAGTTCCCGGTGGTGCACGACTCGGCGGGGGACGCGTCGCAGGGCTTCCAGGTCTTCGGCGCGCACTGCGTCTCGTGCCACGCCGGCGGGCGCGACCCCGCGCTCCCGAACAACCTGGCCGGCAAGACCATCGCGCAGTTCCGCAGCCGCCAGTACCCGGAGCTGGCGCTGAGCTCTCCGCACAACACCGTCGACCTGAACACGCTGTCCCCCGATCAATTGCGGACCGTCTTCGACTGGATCCAGGAGTTCCACTTCGGCGACGACGGGGCCGACACCCCGGCGGCCCCCCTGGTCCCGCAGGAGTGGTACTGCTACCAGGTCCTGGCGCGCAACCTTCTGGGGCAGTACGGCGCGCCGTCCAACGTGGTTCAGTGCCAGGCCCGCGATCGCCTGGCGCCCGATGCGCCGCACGCCATGGACTCGAAGCTCGTGACGCAGGGGACGACGCACGAGACCTGCGAGATCTCCTGGCAGCGCAACAACGGGGCCGGCGACGACACGACGAAGTACCGTCTGTACCGCTCGGTCCAGGGGGTGCCCCGGGCCAGCGTCGATCCGGCGAAGAAGGTCCTGCCGCCCGCCGACAACCAGTTCCTCGTCGAAATCTCCCAGCCGGTCTCGGGAGACAAGGTGCTCTACCTCGATCCGGGGATCACCCCCGCCGACGCCGGCAAGACGTTCTTCTACGCCGCGAAGGCGCTCGACGGCGCGGGGAACGCCAGCGGCTTCAGCGCCTGGGTGCCGTGCGTGCCGCGGGACATCGTCCCGCCGCCCGCGGCGACCCTGACCGGCACCTGCTGCACGCGCCCGCCGGGAACGACCGGAGGGGGCTGCGACGACCGGGGCACGGACGAGCGCTGGGTGGCGGCGGGGGGGGACCGGATCATCATCTCCGATCCGGCCCGCTGCGCCCCCAGGCTCGCGTGCGGCCACCAGGGGGACATCTTCGGCTGCCGGCTGTACCGGTCGTTCGACGATCAGGATTACCTGCCGGGGGCCGACTTCTCCGCCCCGGACGTGCCGCTCGATTTCGCGCCGCTCATCGACACGAAGATCTGGTCGACCGTCAGGACGTTCGACCGGAGCATGAACTTCGGCCCCTTCTCCAACAAGGTCGCGTTCATCCTCAAGGGGAAGAATCCGATCCCGCCGCCGCGCATCGTCTCGGTGGCGGTCGTGGACGAGTCGCTCGGCCGCGTCGACATCACCTTCCGCTCGCTGAAGCCGGAGGCGCTCCTGGGCTTCGCCCTCTACGTCCGGAACCAGGGGCAGGACGACGCCAATCCTCCCCCGGAGCAGCTCGTGGTCCATTACCACCCCGGCAGCCTGGCAGGGCCGCCCGACACCAGCGTCTCGCCTCCGCAGTGGACGCTGAAGGCGACCGCCAAGCCGCTCAGCCAGGTGATCCACATCGGCGCGAACCCTCCGCCAACGCCGCCGGACACCTATCTCTACTACGACGACATCGAGGCCCTGTACGTGATGCGCGTCGACCTGCCGGACGTGAAGGACCTGGTGCTGCGCCTGGTCGGAATCGGCTGGAGCGCCCAGGAGGGGCTGAGCATCCCGTACGTCTGGGACGGCTGGCAGCCGGGGGACGGCGTGCTCGACTGGCCGCAGTTCCGAAGCGACAACTACCGGTTCCAGGGCCCGCTCGCGACGCTGACGGTCACGCCGGCGCCGGGCCAGATGAGCCTCTCCTGGACCGCGCAGCCGGACGGCTGCGTCGGCGGCAACGACCGGCCGTTCATCGTCTTCCGGAAGCGGGGCGGTGCCGCGCGGTGGCAGCAGATCTCCCCCCCCTTCGGCTGCGATCTCCAGGCCCCCGATCCGACGCAGCTGGCCTACCGCGACACCGACATCGAGCCGGGGCTCTCGTACACCTACACGGTCATCAGGCTGGGCGCCCGCGGCGAGTTCGAGTTCCGCCACGGCCCGGCGACGGCGGTGGCGCCATGAGACCGCCCCTGCGCTTCGGCCTGGCGGCGCTCGCCGTGGTCGCGGCCGTGCTGCCGGCCCCCTCGCTCGGCAGCGTACCGCTGCACGGCACGGTCGAGATCGAGTACGCCAACGCCGACGGCACGTTCCGGTCGCCGGTGCGCTGGGCGCTCGGCGATCAGGCGCGCACGCTGCGGCGCGGGGACGTCGACGGCAACGGGATCTTCGACCTGCTCGTGGCGTACGAGACGCTCGACAGCGCCGGCACCCGTCACAGCCGCGTGGGGACGCTGGTCGGCACGGGGGCCGGCAATTTCAACTTCGGCCCCTCCCTCGCCATCGGCAACCCGGACGAGCTGGTGGTCGGCCTCACGCTGGCCGACCTCGTGACCCCTCTCGACGGGGTGCTCGATTTCGACGTCTTCCTGTCGGTCGATCCGGCCGGCCTCTCCCCCGCCGCGACCCGCTACCGCTACAAGGGGAACGGAAACGGCACCTTCACCTTCAACTCGAGCCTCGCCGGCGTGAGTCCGCCGCCGGAACCCGACTTCCCGATCCTCCTGCAGCTCGATGGCCAGCTCGGCAACGATCGCGTCGGCGTGAACCGGCGCACCAGGGGGCGCTCCGACCTGCCGCTCGCGGCCGGCGCCAATCCGGGGAACGTGAACGCTCCCGACGCCTTCGCCGAGCCGCCGGGGGACGACTACGCCGGCACGATCGCCATCCGGCTGAAGCCGACCTTCTCCAATGTCTGCATCCAGATCTTCTACACCCTGGACGGCAACACTCCGGTGATCGGCAATCCCGACACCTTCGCGCTCATCTATCCGTTCAAGGTGCCTCTCTACGTCTTCAAGAGCACGACCGTGACCTTCTTCGCGCGCTGCAACGTCACGCAGCAGCAGGGACCGATCCGCCAGGCGGTCTACGACCTGGCCCAGCCGCTCCAGACGGACAGCGACAACGACGGCCTCCCCGATGCCTACGAGATCATGCCGGACGGCAAGGCCCGGGCCGGATTCGATCCGCTGAAGCCGAACCTCGACAGCGACGGCGACGGCATCAGCGACCTGGTGGAGGTCCTCCAGGGAACCGATCCGTTCTCGCCGTCCAACGTCATTTCGAACCCGCCGGGCCTCTACGTGCTGTCCGGCACGGCGGCGAACGGGGCGCCGGCCCTGACCGACTCGAAGGTGCGCACCGTCTCGATCGAGGGGAAGGTCCTGCTGCCGAGCTTCCCGGCCCTCGTCCATGCCGACGGGACCTGGTCGATCCTGATCGCCGAGCCGAACACCGACACCTTGCCGGCGGCCGTGGACGACAACGAGCCGGACGGCGACGTCCTGCTGACCCGGTTCATCGCGGCCTTCGAGCTGCCGTCCGTCACCCCCCCGGCGACCTGGACCGACGGCGACACCTGGCTGGCCGCGGCGCAGGCTGCCTACGGACAGAACCAGCTCCTCGCGGGGGTGACGCTCGATCCCCCCGCGAGCGGCATGGCGGCTCTGGCGGGACACGAGGCGGCCGAGCGTCTTCTGGATCTCGGCGCCCCCCCGGCCGACCCGCAGAACACGCAGCTCGGCCGTCCCGGCAAGGGGCTGTCCGAGGCCGACTTCATTCTTCTGTCCACGGTGACCGACGCCGGCACGCACGCCTTCCTTCTGAACAAGTCGATCGGAGACCCGAACGTCTCGGTCCTCGACCCGTACGCCCAGTTCGCGACCGATCTCCTGGCCACGATCGCCGAAGTCGGCGCCTCGGCCGAGACCCCGAGCGAAGAGGCGCTGGCGCAGCACCTGGCGGACGGCACGCTCGATGCGGCGCTTATTCCCGGCATGCTGACGCGAGGCTACGACGCGGCCGACCTTCTGGCCGTGGCCGCGCGGGCGAAGGCGGAGTCGGGGGCGATCTCGGGGGTGGTGGTCGGGGCGATCGCCCTCGACAAGCTGCAGCTGCCGGAAAATGCCGCGAACGGCGTCGCCCAGCAGCACATCGCCGCCGTCAGGCAGCAGGGGGATCTGATCCTCGCGATCGTGGACCAGGCGGGCGGAGACGTGGGGGCGCTGGCCGCCATCGAAGCCGGCGGCGAGGCGCTCGCCGAGGCCTGCCTGCAGGCGCAGCAGCAGGGAGGCCCGTCGATCCCGCAGCCGTCCCTCCCGGGGCCGGACACGGCCTCCGGCACGCAGGTCTCCAAGTCGGGCGCCACGATCCTCCTCGGTCCGTCGCTCGTGCAGGGTCCGTCGCCCGCGCGGGGTCCGTCGCCCGCGCTGTCCGACACCGGCTGCGGCGCCTCGGTGCTCTACACCGCCCTGCTCGCGGCCGATACCCCCGCCCGCAAGGCCTCCCTCCTCGCCAACATGGGAAGCCTGGTCTTCGCCATCCGGGCCGCCGACTGCGACCCGGCGGCCCTGGCGCAGATCGCCGCCTCGGTCGGCGGCTACCTGGTCCCGGACACCGTGGCCCCGGTCACGTCGATCACGCCCGCGCCGGGATACTTCACCGGACCGGAGCTCCCGGTCGATCTGTTCACCAACGAGCGGGCCTCCATCTATATGAAGACCGGCGGCGGCAACCCGGTCCCCGGCGAGGCCGGCACCCTGCGCTTTCTCGGGCGCGCGACCCTGATGCTGACGAGCGACACCGAAGTCCGCTACTTCGCCATCGACCCCGGCGGAAACCAGGAGACGGTGAAGTCGGCGACCTACAGGCTGGACCGCGACGCCGACGGGGTGCCGGACGTTTCGGACAACTGCCTGTACGTGCCGAACCCGTCCCAGGCGGACGCCGACGCGGACGGGCGGGGGGATGCGTGCGATCCGGCCCGCTGCGGGAACGGCGCTCTGGAGTTCGGCGAGACGTGCGACGACGGAAATCTCCTGGACGGCGACGGCTGCTCGCGGACCTGCCTGCCGCAGAAGCGGGTCGACCTGGCGGCGCAGGCGGCCGACCTGACTCTGCTCGGCGCGGGGGCGGGACACGGTCTCGGCCGCTCGCTGGCGGCCGGCAAGGGTCCGATCGGCGGGAGCTCGACCGGCTGGGCGGCCGTGGCGTACACCGGATGGACCTTCGGCGCGGCGACGGGATTGCCGGGCGTCCTCGTCGTCGGCCTGCGCCCGCCGTTCGGCGGGGGGACGCGCGACCTGGCGACGCAGCCCGCCGAGACGACCTTCGGCGACGCGCGCGGCGGCGACTGCGGCGCCTCCGTGCTCGCGGCCGACGTGAATCGTGACGGTCTCGACGACCTGGTGATCGGCTGTCCCACATGGATCGAGCCGCCCGAGCCGGAGAAGGGGGCGGTGTTCGTCTACCTGGCGCCATTCGCCGCGGGGGAAATCGTCATCGGGCCGGCGACGGCGCAGGTGTCGATTCTCGGCGGCCAGGCGGGTGAGCATCTCGGCGCGGCGGTCGCAGCGGGCGACTGGGACGCCGACGGCGATCTCGACATCTTCGCCGGGGCCCCATCGTTCGATCTGACCCCCGCTCTGGAGAACGGCCGCGCGGTCCTCGTTCTTCTGGATCACTTTGGCCCCCCCAGCTACGACCTGGGGGTCACGACGGCCCCGCCGGCGCTCGAGCTGCGCGGGGCGGCCGGATCGCATCTGGGCTCGAGCGTGGCGCTGGGGGACCTCGACGGCGACGGCAGGCCGGAAGCGGCCGCGGGCGCGCCGGACGCCTCGCCGATCGGGCGGGGATTCGCCGGCGCCGCCTACGTCCATCCCGATTCGAACTCCGCGCCGGGCGGTGTGGTCAACGTGGTCGCCAACGCGAATCGGGTGGCGCTGATCCAGGGGGCCGCGGCCGGAGACGCCGCGGGGCGCAGGGTGCGGCTCGGCGACCTGAGCGACGACGGGCGGGCCGACCTGGTCCTGTCGGCGCCGCTCGCCGACGGCGCGACACCACCCGGCGGGACCGACGGCGGCGCCGTCTACGTCGGGTTCGAGGCCTCCTCCCGGTTGTCGCCGGGAAGCGTCGTCGACCTGGCCGGCCCGGCATCGTGGATCACCAAGATCGAGGGGCCGGCCCTCAACGGCAAGGGGAACGAGGTCGTGATCGAGGACCTCGACATCGATCACGAAGGGGAGGTCATCACCGGCGCGCCGTTCGCCCCGCCGGGGCGCGGGCGCGTCGTGGCGCACAGTCCGCGCCCGGGGGCCCCGGCGCTCGACCCGGCCCAGGAGGAGGCCCGGGCTCCGCTGCTTCTCACCGGCAAGGCGGACGGCGATCACCTCGGCCTGGGACTGGCCGCGCGCGATTTCAACGAGGACGGCCGCCCCGACCTGGCGGTGGGGGCGCCCGACGCCAGTCCGTCCGGGCGCAACCGGGCCGGATCCGTCTACATCTTCCTGATGCCCGGGGCGGACGCCGATCACGACGGCCTGCCGAACACCGTCGATCTGTGCCCGCACGATCCGCTGGGGATCAATCCGGCCGCCATCCTGCACGGCGGGATCTACGTGCAGGCGGACGCCGACGGCGACGGGCGCGGAGACGACTGCGACAACTGCCCGGCGTCGTTCAACCCGTCGCAGATCGACGGCGACGGGGACGGCGCGGGCGACCCCTGCGATCCCGCCCCCGCCGCGATCCCCGCGGCCCCCTGCGACGGCGTGTTCGACGTCCTGAACGGCTATCCCGACAGCGACGGCGACGGCTTCGGGGACGCCTGCGATTGCCGCCCGCTCCTCGCCTCGGCCCATCCCGGCGCCCCGGAGATCTGCGACGGGGCCGACAGCAACTGCGACGGCGCCGTCCTCCTGGTCGAGGCGGACGCCGACGCGGACGGCTACGCGGTCTGCCGGAGCGACTGCGACGACGGCAATCCACTGCGCCATCCCGGCGCCGCCGAAGCCTGCAACCGGATCGACGACGACTGCGACGGCGTGGTCCCGTCCGCCGAGGCGGACCTGGACCAGGACGGTCTCGCCTCCTGCGAGGGGGATTGTCTCGACAGCAACCCGGCCGTGCGTCCCGGCATCCCGGAGGTCTGCCGCAACGGCCTGGACGACAACTGCAACGGGCGAATCGACAACCAGGAGGCGGCCTGCGTCTCCCCGTCCTGCGTGGGAATCGCGCTCGGAGCCGCGGGGAGCGATCCCGTCCTGACCCTCGGCAATCCGCTCGCCTGCCCCACGGGGTTCACGCTGCCGCGCCCGATCGACCTCATCTGGGGGAACGTCGCCGACCTGCGCATCGCGAACGGCCAGGTGCATCTCGGCACCGTGACCCCGATCGCCTGCGGCCAGATCGCGGCGGCCTATCTGTTCGATCCGCAGCCGCCGGCCATCGGCAAGTCCGACTTCTACCTGGCGCGGGAGACCGGCCAGGCGTCGTACGGCTCGGGCACCGGCGGTCTGCCGCGTCGACCGGACGCGGCCGACTGCCCGTGACCGCCGCCCGCCCCCTTCAGAGCATCCTGGTCGTGGACGACGATGTGGACTTCTGCGCGTCGCTCGCGACGATCCTGAGATCGGACCAGGTCGAGGTGCGCACCGCCGCGACCCTCGACGAGGCGGAAGGACTCCTCCGCCGGCGGTCGTTCGACCTGGTGATCACCGACCTGCGTCTGAGCGGCGCCCCCGACTTCGAGGGGCTCCAGGTGATCGGGCGGGCGAAGGAGAGGGCGCCCGCCACCAGGGTGGTCCTCCTGACCGCCTTCGGCGGCGCCGCGGTCGAGCGGGCGGCCAGGAGGCTCGGGGCGCTGGAGTGCTGGAGCAAGGGGATGCCGGTGCCGGACCTGATCGCGCGCCTGCGCGGGCTCGGAGTTCCCGTCAGGCCGACCCGGGCCCCCGCGCCTTGAGCGGCCCTCCGCTCCCTAAGCGGGTCCCCGGGCCGGCAGGATGATGGTGAAGACCGTCCCCCGCTCCGGCTTGGACTCGACGTCGATCGAGCCGCCGTGGTCCCGCACGATCCGGCGGACGATCGCCAGCCCGAGACCGGATCCCCTTCCCGTGGTGTAGAACGGCTCGAAGATGCGTGACAGGTGGTCGGCGGCCACACCGGCCCCGTCGTTCGCCACCGCCAAGCGCACCGTCGTCTCTCCGGCCTTGCCGGCCCCCGACCCGGGCCCCATTCCGCCCCCCGACCCGGCCGCGCTCGCGGTCAGGGTGATGCGCGTCATCCCGGCGGCGTGCTTGCGCGCGTTGTCCATCAGGTTCAGGAGGACCTGCACCAGGCGGCTTCGGTCCAGGACGACGGACGGAAGGCCGTCGGCCGCGTGCACCTCCATCGCGGTCGCGTCCCCCGGGTGCTCGTCCCGGTACGTCTCCACCGCTTCGTGCAGCAGGGCCTTGACGTCGGCCGGAGCGAACACCAGCTCCGCGGGACGAGCGAACTGAAGGAGATCGTCCATCAGGGTCGTCATGCGCTTCGTCTCGCGCTCCAGGATGTTCAGCTGCGAGCGGAGATCGGTGCGCTCGGCCAGGCCGTCCGTCAGGACGTAGGCCGCGGCCTGCAGGGCGAAGATCGGGTGGCGGACCTCGTGCGCCACGCCCGCGACCATGTGCCCGTAGGCCGCCATCCGTTCCGACTCCTTCACCGCCAGGGTCGCCTCCCGCACGCGCCCCTCCAGGGTGCGGTTCCACTCCTTCAGCTGATCCTGGGCGATCGTCAGCGCCTCCGTGCGCACCGCGACCAGGGTGGACAGCTCCCGCTGGCGGGTCTCGAGGCGGCGGACCCGCAGGCGGAAGGCCCCCCCTCCGAGGAGGACGACCGAGGCGGCGCACAGGCCGTAGAACCACCAGGTCTGATAGAAGAACGGCTTGATATAGAGATCCAGGGAGGCCCCGGCCTCGTTCCACACGCCGTCGTTGTTGCAGGCGACCACCCGGAAGCGGTGCTGTCCGGGCGGCAGGCGCGTGTAATGGGCGACGCGCTCGGTCCCGGCGTCCACCCAGTCGCGGTCGAGCCCGTCCATGCGGTAGCGGAATCTCATCTTCGCGGGGTCCAGGAAACTCAGGGCGGCGTACTCGAACTCGAACCTCTCCGTTCCGGCCGGCACCGTGACCGGCCCGCCGCCCGCCACATCGCCGCCTGCCGCATCGCCGCCTGCCGCATCGCCGCCCACGGCCTCGCGGCCCGCCGGGCCGGCGAGGCTGCGCCCGTCGGCGACGAGCGTCTCCACGACCACCGCGGGCGGGCGGTCGTTGCGGCGCAGGTGTTTCGGGTCGACCGCCACGATGCCGTCGCCGGTCGGGAACCAGAGACGGCCGTCGCGCCCCTTCCACCCGGCCGGTTGCGAGCCGCCGTTGCACTCGCTCCCCCGGATGCCGCTCGATCGGCCGTAGGGGACGCACTCGATGGGGGGACCGCTTCCGGGGCTGTGCGACTCGAGATCTTTCTTCGAGACGCGGAACACGCCGTCGTTCGAGCTCATCCAGAGATTCCCCAGGTCGTCCTCGAGCACCCGGAACACGGTGTCGCTGCACAGGCCGTCGCGCGCGCGCCAGGCGGTAAACGCCCCGTCCTTGAAGCGATCGAGGCCGCCTCCCTGCGTGCCGATCCAGAGGGTCCCCGCGGCGTCCTCCCACAGCGACGCGACCCGGTCGTCCGACAACCCTTCCTTCGTGGTGTAGGCGGTCACCGTGCCGTCCCGCAGGCTCTTGAGGCCCCCCCCGAACGTGCCGATCCAGAGGGTCCCGCGCGCGTCTTCGTGCAGGGCGGTGACGTACGCCCGCCCCCCGACCACGTCCGGCACGGGGGTCAGAACACCGTCGCGCAGGCGGCGCAGGCCGCGATCGCTCCCGATCCACAAACTCCCGTCACGTCCCGCCTCGAGCGCGCTGACGATGACGCCTCCCTCGGCGTTCCCCTTCGGGAACGAGGCGAACCGGCCGTTCTTCTCCATGCGGCTCAGCCCGCCGCCGGCCGTGCCGAGCCAGATCGTTCCCGCCCCATCCTCGGCGATCGAGATCACCGAGTCGTGCGGCAGCCCGTCCTTCGTGGTGAAGCGCGTGAACGCGCCGTTCCGCAGGCGATAGGCGCCGCCTCCCACCGTCCCGGCCCACACCGAGCCGTCGGTGGACTCGAGGACGGTGGACACCACCCGGGTCGTGAGCCCCTCGGCGATGCCGAACGTCAGGAAATCCCCGTCCTTCAATCTGTGAAGCCCGCCGCCGTTGGTCCCGACCCAGAGGCTTCCCTCGACGTCCTCGCGCAGCGAGTTGACCTCGTCGGCCAGAAGCCCGTTGTCGGCGCGCAGCGCGGCGAAGGTCCCGTCGCGATAGCGCACCAGGCCGCCGCCGCTCGTGCCGATCCACATGGTTCCGTCGCGGTCCGCGCCCAGGGCCATCACCATATCGGACGGCAGGCCCTCCTTCACGGTCACCCGCACGACGCGATCCCCTTCGATGCGTCCCGCCCCCAGGCCCAGCGTGCCGTACCAGAGGGCCCCGTCCGGCCCCGGGGCCACGACGAAGACCCGGCCCGGGACCCCGCGGGCTTCGTCGTACACCGTGAACAGGTCGTCTTTCAGCCGGTAGAGGCGGCCGGCGGCGATCCACAGGCTCCCGTCCGCGGTCTCGCAGAACGACGACCCGCCGGTGACGCCGACTCCCGCCCGGTCCTTGTAGACGCGGCCGCGGCCGTTCTCGAAGATCGCCAGCTCCCCCGCGTTGGCGATCCACAGCGTCCCCTTCCGATCCTGGTAGATCCCCCGCACGTGGTTGGCCGGGAGGCCGTCCTTCGTCGTGTACGACGCGAACCCGTTCCCGGTCCGCGCCATGAGGCCGCCGCGCGTGCCGATCCACAACCGGCCGTCCCGGTCCTCCCGCAGCGCCCAGACGTTGTCGTCCAGAAACGCCGGCGTCGTGCGGGTGTTGAACACGGTGAAGCGGACGCCGTCGAAACGGGCCACGCCATCCTGGGTCGCCAACCACAGGTAGCCGTCGCGCGTCTGGACAATTTCCTTCACGGAGTTCTGCGGCAGGCCGTCGGCTTTCTGCCAGACATCGTGGACGTACTGCGTGACCTGGCGGGCGGGATCGAGCGCCCAGGCGGGGACCACCCCGGACAGGAGGAGCGCGGGGATGAGCGCCTGGCGCAGCGCCGGGAGCCGCGCCGCCACGAGCATGCTGCTGCGCCGGACCGGACGCGGGGCTGAGGACCGCGGGCTTCGGCGCAGGGTCATCGTTCGAAGAGTTCCGCCTGTGGAAGAGCGGCAGGAGTGTATGCGGGGGCATCGGGGTCGTCAAGACTTCGGGGCGCCCGCTTCGGAGCGCTTGACCGGGACGCGGGCACCGGCCTAGTCTGACGCCCGGAGGCCCGATCGGATCCCGATGACGCAGGCGACCCGGAAGATCCTGATCGTCGACGACGACCCGTCGCTCAACGAGGCGCTGGCGGGACTGCTCGCGCACGCCGGCCACCCGGTCTCGTGCGCCGAGACCGGCACGGCGGCGCTCGAGATCGCGACGCGGGTGCCGGTGCGCCTGGCGCTGGTGGACGTCCGGCTCGGCGGGGAGAGCGGGCTCGATCTGCTGCCCCGGCTGCGGGCGCTCCGTCCGGAGATGGCGATCATCATGATGACCGCCCAGGGGAGCATCGAGATGGCGGTGGAGGCGATGCAGCGCGGCGCCGACAACTTCGTCACCAAGCCGCTCGACCCGAAGCGCCTCCTGGCGCTCGTGGAGAAGGGACTGGAGACCTGGGCGCTCAGGAACAGGACGGCCCGGCTCGAGAGACTGGGATCGGGCCGCGCGCCGGCACGGCTGGGGGACTCTCCGGGGATGGCGGCCGCGCTGCGCCTGGCCGAGGCGGTGGCGGGGCGGGACACGACCGTGCTGCTTCTGGGAGAGACCGGCACGGGGAAAGGGATGCTCGCGCGGCACATCCACGCCCTGTCGCCGCGGCGCGCCCAGCCGTTCGTGGAGCTGAACTGCGCCGGACTGCAGAAGGACCTGACGGAGTCCGAGCTGTTCGGCCACGAGCGCGGCTCCTTCACAGGGGCCACGGAAAAGAAGATTGGCCTGTTCGAGGCGGCGGACGGCGGCACGCTCCTTCTGGACGAGATCGGCGAGATGGACTACGGGATCCAGGCGAAGCTCCTGAAGGTCCTGGAGGAGGGGCGCTTCCGGCGCGTGGGCGGCCTGGCAGAGATCGAGGCCGACGTCCGCCTCCTGGCAGCGACCCACCGCGATCTCGATCGCGCGGTGACCCAGGGGGGCTTCCGGCAGGACCTTCTCTACCGCCTGAACGTCTTCGCCATCAGGCTTCCGCCCCTGCGGGATCGGCACGCCGACGTCCTGCCGCTCGCGTATGGTTTTCTGGCCGAGTACCGCGAGGCGGCCGGCCACGCCGTCCCGGGTCCGGCGCCGGCGGACCCGGCGATCTCCGAGGCGGCCGCGCGGCTCCTGCAGTCGTACGCGTGGCCGGGGAACGTGCGGGAGCTGCGCAACGTCATCGAGCGCGCCAGCATCCTGTGCTCCCCGGCGTCGCCGATCCGCCCCGAGCACCTGCCGCCGCTCCAGGCCGGCGCGCCGGCCGCGCCGCGCGGCGCCGCCCTGCCGACCCCCGTTCCGGCGACCACGATCGTGGACGCCGAGAAACGCCTGCTCGAGCAGGCCCTGAAGGCGCGCGGCGGCAACATCCGGGCGGCCGCGCGCGACCTCGGGATCGCCCGCGGCACGCTCTACAGGAAGGCGAAGAAGTACGGCATCGCCCTCGACGCGCCGGAGGGACCGGAATGATGAGTCATGCCATGCGGTCGTCGGTCGTTTCCGCGGCAGTCGCGCTCGCTCTGACGGGGCCCGGGGCCGCGGCGCCACCGGCGGCACCCGCTCCGAAGGCCGCCGGCGCCCCAGCCGCCGATCTGATCGTCACGAACGCCAAGGTGTTCACCGCCGACCCGGCGCGCCCCGAGTGCGCGGCCGTCGCCATCCTCGGCGAGCGGATCGTCGCCGCCGGCAGCCGCGCCGAGATCGAGGCCTGGCGCGGACCCGCGACCCGCGTCATCGATGCCGGCGGACGCCGCGTCGTGCCGGGGTTCAACGATGCCCATGTCCACTTCGTCACGGGCGGCATGGACCTCGACAACGTCGACCTGAAGGACGCCCCCACGCCGGCGGAATTCACCAAGCGCATCGCCGCGCAGGTCGCCCGGACCCCGAAGGGGGAATGGGTCCAGGGCGGCAACTGGGACGAGCAGATGTGGGACCCTGCGACCCTGCCGGACCGGACGCTCATCGACCGGGTCACCGGGGACACGCCGGTCTTCCTCGCCCGCTACGACGGCCACATGGCGCTGGCCAACTCGGCCGCCATCCGGCTGGCCGGGGTCACGGCGAAGACCCCCGACCCTCCGGGCGGGGAGATCGTGCACGACGCCTCGGGCGAGCCTAACGGGCTGTTCAAGGACGCGGCGATGAGCGCCATCTACAAGGTCATCCCGCCGTTCACGCGCGACCAGCGGATGCGGGCGGCGCGCCGGGCCCTGGCCCACGCGGCCCGGCTCGGCGTCACCTCCGTGCAGGACATGAACCCGGAGTACGCCGACATCGCCGTCTACGCCGAGCTGCTCGAGCGCGGCGAGCTGACGGCGCGCATCTACGCCGCTCCTCCCCTGGCCGGCTGGGAGGACCAGGCGAAGATCGGCCTCCGCCGCGCCTTCGGATCGCCGTGGCTCAGGCTGGGGGCCCTGAAGGGATACGCGGACGGGTCGCTCGGCTCGACGACCGCCTACTTCTTCGAGCCGTTCACCGACACGCCCGGGAGCCGCGGACTGCTGTCGGAGGAGATGCAGCCGCTCTCGGGGATGCGCGAGCGCATGACCCGGGCCGACGCCGCCGGCCTGCAGCTGTGCGTCCACGCCATCGGCGACCAGGCGATCTCGATGATCCTCGATCTGTTCGCCGACGTGGCGAAGGCGAACGGCGGGCGGGACCGGCGCTGCCGCATCGAGCACGCCCAGCACGTCGCCCCGAAGGACTTCGAGCGCTTCGCGGCGCAGCACGTCATCGCGTCGATGCAGCCGTACCACGCCATCGACGACGGCCGCTGGGCCGAGAAGCGGATCGGCCCCGAGCGGATCAAGACGACCTACGCCTTCAGGACGTTCCTCGACCGCGGCGTCCGGCTGGCGTTCGGCACCGACTGGAGCGTGGCGCCGCTCGACCCGATGCAGTCGTTGTACGCCGCCGTCACCCGCGCCACGCTCGACGGCAAGAACCCCGGCGGCTGGGTGCCGGAGCAGAAGATCTCCATCAGAGAGGCGGTCGAGGCGTACACGCTCGGCTCCGCCTGCGCCGAGTTCCAGGAGAAGGAGAAGGGCTCGATCGCCCCCGGCAAGCTGGCGGACCTGGTGATCCTCAGCGACGACATCTTCGCGATCGACCCGAAGACGATCAAGAACGTCACGGTCAGGGCCACCATCGCGGGGGGCAGGGTCGTCCACCAGGCGGGGCCCTGAATCGACGGCGCCTCGGCTGGGCGAAGCGGTATAATCCCCGCCGCCATGCAGCCCGTAAACCGATCGTTTCTCTCAGGAGGTTCTATGCTCCGCAAACCGTCAGGGACCCTGTTGACCGCCGCCGCCGTCGTGCTGCTCGGCACGCCCGCGCTGGCGGGGAATGAGCCGCCCCAGATGACCCCCGAGCAGAAGGCCGAGATGGAGGCGTACGCGAAGGCCGGCGCGATAGGCCCGCAGCATCAATCCATGGCCGCCATGGCCGGCACCTACAAGATGGCGATCAAGAGCTGGCACGAGCCGGGTGGGCCCCCCATGGAGGAGACCGGGACCGCGACGCGCAAGATGGTGATGGATGGTCGCGTCATGGTCGAGGACGTGAACAGCTCGATGATGGGGACCCCCTTCACCGGCCATGGCATGCGGGGCTTCGACAACGTCTCCGGCAAGTACTGGTCGACCTGGATGGACAGCATGTCGACCGGACTCATGGTGAGCACGGGGACCTGCGACGCCAAGAAGACCTGCACCTTCACCGGCAGCTGGAACGATCCGGTCAAGAAGGGCCCGATCACGGCGCGGATGACCACCCGCTGGACGAGCCCGACGACCGAGGTCTTCGAGATGTATGCCCCGGGCAAGGACGGCAAGGAAATGAAGATGATGGAGATCACCTACACCAAGTCCTAGCTCGAGCGGGCGGCGCCTCACAGTCCACGAGGGGCGCCGCCCGCCCCGGCGCGCCGAGCACCCGTGGCAGCGCCGCGCAATCTGCTTCGCACCCGCGCAGCACCCCGAGATGTCCGGCATCCAGAAATTCCCTTAAGGGAAATCCCCAGCCCCATTTCAGGGCTTCTTCCCATCGACCCCCTTCGACTCTCGCGCTAGCCTGTCCCGACATCGTACGAGCGGCTGCCGTTTTTCCAGGACGTCTTCTACGGGAGGACACCTATGGATGGCTTCTTGCGCTCTCGCATGCTGACCTCCTCGGACCCGGCCCCGGCAATTTCCGACGTTGCATCGCGCGCCGGGGCCCTGCACGAGATCTTCGAGATCCAGGCCGACGCCAGGCCGCAGGCGGTCGCCGTCGACTGCGGCGGGGAGCGTACGACCTACGCCGACCTCGAGGGCCGCGCGAACCGGCTGGCCCGGCACCTGCTCGGTCGCGGCGTGACCCGCGGATCGATCGTCGCGATGATGTTGCCGAGATCGATCGACGCGTATGCCGCCATCCTGGCGATCCTCAAGTCGGGGGCGGCGTACGTGCCGATCGATCCGGAGTACCCGGCCGACCGCGTGGCCTGCATCCTGGAGGATTCCGGCGCCCGCGCGCTGGTGACGACCAGGGCCCTGGCGGGACCGCACGCGGTCCCCGGTCGCGAGGTCATCTGCGTCGATGCCGATCGCGACTGGATCGGGGCCGAGCCGTCGGCGCGGCTGGAGCCGGGCGCGGCCGGGGCCGGACCGCGGGATCTCTGCTACATCATCTATACCTCCGGATCGACCGGCCGCCCCAAGGGAGTGATGATCGAGCACCGGAGCGCCGTCCACCTGGTGCGCGCCGAGAGCCGCATCTACGGCGTGAGGCCCGACGACCGGGTCTTCCAGGGGGCCTCGCTCGCCTTCGACCTCTCGATCGAGGAGATCTGGCTGGCATTCCAGGCGGGGGCGACGCTCGTCCCGGCGACCGGCGCCATGTTGCACGCGGGGCCGGACCTGTCGCGCCTGCTCGCCGAGCGCGGCGTGACGGTCCTCTCGACCGTGCCGACGCTCCTGACGATCCTCGCCGA
Source organism: Candidatus Polarisedimenticolia bacterium (assembly GCA_036001465.1). Taxonomy (NCBI): domain Bacteria; kingdom Pseudomonadati; phylum Acidobacteriota; class Candidatus Polarisedimenticolia; species Candidatus Polarisedimenticolia bacterium. The sequence continues at coordinate 10,697 of DASYUH010000103.1, read as the reverse complement.
GGACATCCCGACGCTGCGGCTGCTCATCCTCGGCGGGGAGGCGTGTCCCCCGCATCTCGTCGATCTCTGGTCGCGCCGGGGGCGGCGCATCGTGAACACCTATGGGCCGACGGAGACCACCGTCATCGCGACCTGCGCCGAGCTCGCTCCCGGCCGGCCCGTGACCATCGGCCGCGCCATCCCCGGCTACCGCGTCCACCTTCTCGACGAAAGGCTACGGCCGGTCCCCCCCGGCGAGGCGGGCGAGATCTGCATCGGCGGCATCGGCGTCGCGCGCGGCTACGTGAACCGCCCGGACGAGACGCGGGCGCGCTTCGTGCCGGACCGGCTCGCGGCCGACGGGGTCGCGCCCGGGGAGCCCGTCGCCGCGCGCCTGTACCGCACCGGCGACCTGGGGCGGCTCGATGCGCGGGGGGACATCGAGTTTCTCGGGCGCCTCGACGGACAGGTGAAGCTCCGCGGCTTCAGGGTGGAGCTCCAGGAGATCGAAGCGGTCCTGGCGGAGGGAGAGGGCGTCCGCGCGGCCGCCTGCGCCGTGCGCGAGGACCCGCCCGGCGTGCAGCAGCTGGTCGGCTACATCGTCCCGAAGAACGGCCACGTGGACGAAACGCGGCTTGTCGCTCACCTTCGGACCCGGCTGCCGGCCTACATGGTGCCGGCGACGATCGAGACGATCGGCGAGCTGCCGCGCCTTCCGAGCGGCAAGCTCGACCGCGCCTCGCTCCCGCCGCCGCGCGGGAGGAGCGCGCGGCAGGAAGTCGCCGAGCGGGAGAACGGAGGCGGGCGATCGCGGACGGACACGGACGCGGCACGGTCACGCACGTCCACCGAAAGGAGCATCGCGGAAGTCTGGAGCGCCCTCTTCCGCCCGCATGACGTCTCCCTGGACGACGACTTCTTCCTCGACCTGGGGGGCCACTCGCTGCTGGTCGCGAAGATGGTCTCGGAGCTGCGCCGCGATCCGCGCTTCGCGTCCGTCTCGGTGATCGATGTCTACGAGCACCCGACGATCAGGAAGCTCGCCTCGGCGCTCGACATCGCGTCGCGCCGCAACGGGCCGCCGCGCGCGTCCGATCCGTCTGCCGCCTGGCGGGCGCCTGCGCGCCCCGGCTCGGGCGGCGCCGGCCCGGCCCGCCACCGCCTGGCGGGTGCCCTCCAGGCGCTCGGGCTGTACGTCGTGTCCGGCTTCCATGTTCTCCAGTCGATCACGCCGTACCTCGTCTTCTTTCTTCTCCTGGAGAACGGCGCGCCGGCGCTCCAGGCCGCCGTCTGGGGCGTGGGTTGCAGCCTGCTCGTCTTCCCGGCGCTCGTCCTGGTCGCCGTCGCGGCCAAGTGGACCCTGCTCGGGCGCATCCGGCCGGGCCGCCATCCTCTCTGGGGCTGGTACTACGTGCGCTGGTGGCTCGTGCAGGCCCTGGTCGCGTCGCTCCCCCTGGACTACCTTTTCGGGACGCCGCTCCTGCCGTTCGTCTACCGCCTCCTCGGCGCACGGATCGGGAAGGACGTCCATCTCGCCACCGATCGATTCGCCGCCTTCGACCTGGTGGCGATCGGCGACGGCGCGTCGATCGACCACGACGCGTCGCTTCCGGGCTACACGGTCGAGGACCAGGAGCTGGTCCTCGGGCCGACGCGCGTCGGCGCCCGGTGCTTCGTGGGGACGCGGTCGATGCTTTCCGACGGTGTGGTGATGGAGGATGGGGCGCGGCTCGACGATCTGTCGCTCCTCCCCCGCGGCGCGCGAGTCCCGGCCGGCGAAACCTGGGCCGGCTCGCCGGCGCGTCCCGTCCGGGGGCCGGTGAAGCCGGTTGCGCCGCCCCCGGCGCGCTCACCGCTTCGTCGCGCCGCGAGCACGGCGCTTTACGCGGCGCTCGTGCCGGTCCTGCCGGTCCTCCTGCTCGTCGCCTTCGTGCCGGGGGTCTCCCTCCTGACCCGGCTCGATCCGTTCGCCCAGCCGCTCCTGTACCTGGCGGCGACTCCGCTCGTCGGCGCGTCGTTCGTCCTGCTCCTCACGGCCGAGGTGGTGCTGCTCAAGTGGCTCCTCGTCGGACGCGTTCGAGCCGGCACGTACCCGCTGCACGGCGGGTTCTACGTGCGGCACTGGATCGTGGATCAGCTGCTGGCCATGAGCCTCGATCACGTCGGTCAGCTGCACGCGACGCTCTACCTCGCGCCGTGGTACCGCGCGCTCGGCGCCCGGCTCGGCCGGTCCGTCGAGCTGTCGACGGCCTCGCTGACGACCCCCGACCTCCTCGACATCGGCGACGAGTGCACGATCGCCGACGAGGTGTCGCTCGGCGAGCCGCGCGTCGAGGGGGGCTGGATGACGACGGCGCCGACCCGCCTCGGCCGCCGCGTCTTCATCGGCAACAGCGGCGTGGTGCCGTCGGGCCTGGCGGTCGGCGACGGCTCGCTCATCGGCGTCCTGTCGATCGCCCCCGGCGATCCGAGCGCGGCGGCCCGCACGGGCGCCTCGTGGCTCGGCTCGCCGCCGATCCTGCTGCCGCGCCGGGAGACGAGCAAGGCGTTCTCCGAGACGAAGACGTTCCACCCGGGCAGGCGCCTCCGCCTGGCCCGGGCCGCCTTCGAGATCCTGCGCGTGACCCTGGTCCCGGCGGGATTCATCGTCGTCATGGCGGCGACCGTCAGGACGGCCCTCGGGCTCCGGGGCACGCTCGGCGCCGGCGCCACCCTCGCGCTCCTGCCCATCGTCTACGCCGCCGTCTGCGCCCTGGTGCTCGGCGGCGTGGTGCTGGTGAAATGGGCCCTCATGGGGCGCTTCCGACCGTTCGTCCGCCCGCTGTGGACGCCGTTCATCTGGCGGCTGGAGCTGGCGAACGCCCTGTACGAGTTCCTCTCGACACCGCTCGCCCTCGACGCGCTGCAGGGGACGCCGTTCCTCCCCTTCTATCTGCGGCTCCTCGGCGCGCGGATCGGGCGCCAGGTCTATCTCCACACCACGGGCTTTCTGGAGTTCGACCTCGTCGACGTCGGGGATCGCGCCGCGCTGAACGAGGACTGCGTCGTGCAGACACACCTGTTCGAGGACCGGGTGCTGAAGGCCTCCGGGGCGCGCATCGGCGCGGACGCGGTGGTGGGATCGTGCTCGGTCGTCCTGTACGACTCGGAGATGGAGGCCGGCTCGTCCCTCGACGCGCTGTCGCTTCTGATGAAGGGGGAGCGCCTCCCCGCCGGCACGGCCTGGACCGGCCTGCCGGCCGCCGCGCGCATCGAGGACGAGGCGCCGATGGACGATGCCGCCGCGTAGCGTCGTCGGGAAGCTGCCCCCCATCCTTGCCGCCCTGTTCATCCTGGCGGCGCTCCCCCGCCCCGTCCTGGCCGAGGCGGAGACCGAGCTCGAGATGCGGGCCGCCTCGACCGAGTACCGCTTCGTCGATCTCAACCACAGCTTCGACAGCGGCCTGGTCTTCGACGCCCTGTACACCGGCGAGCCGGGGATGGACGAGCTTCACGTGGGGCTGGGCTACGACCTCTCGTCGTCCGAGCGCTCCAGCGTGATCCCGATCGTCTACGCCGGCTTCGGGCGCCAGTACGGCGAGCGGGGCGCCACGCTCGGGGCCCTCATCTACGTCGAGCGCGAGAAAGCGCGTTTCCAGTGCTTCCTGGGGCACTTCTTCCCGGTACGCGGCGAGGTCTCCGCCTACACCTTCGTGGACACGCTCGACTGGACCCGTGTGATCCGGCGCTTCGAGGTCGGGGCCTCGGCGTCGGCCTACGAATACGAGGGAGAGATCGTCCGCGTCATCGGTCCGGTCTTCAAGTGGAACGACCACCAGGGGACGTGGGCGGCCTCGGCCCGTTTCGGCGACGAGAGCGAGTTCCGCCTCGTCCGGTCGCTCGTGTTCTAGGGCCAATTTTCGACCCGCCATGCTGCCGTCTGTGCTCGAGAAGCTGGCCTTCGGCGGGGCGTCGATCGCGCTGTTCGCGTGCCACCGCATCGCAGGGCCGGTTCTCGTCGGCGGCCTGATCGACCTCGGCCTGGCCGTGGCATTCGTTCTGGCCTACAGATCGATTCCCCCGTCGGGAAGCACATAGATCCGGCGGGCCAGGCCCGAGTCGAGCGTCTCCTTCCGGTAGTACCTCCCGAGCACTCCCCCGTCCCAGGTTTTCAGATCCGGGTTGGCGGCGATGAACTCCTCCCACGACCGGGGTCGTCCGCCGCGCTCCATGCGCTCGTGGATCAGGAACAGATAGGCCCAGGTGATCGTCTCGTGATACCGGTCGGGCTTGCCGGCCGCGGCGGCGAAGCGCTTCAGCCCCGCGGTGTACCGCTCCAGCGCCTGCACGAGCGGCAGCCGGGACAGGTAGAGCCAGGCCAGCCGGACGTGATCGACGTGGTGGAAGCGGTCCTCGGGGAGGGTGCAGTCTTCGAACCGCTCGATGAGCTCGCGATCGTCCACGGCCATGCCCCTCTCAACCGACCGGCCCGGCGGGGATCGGGCCGCGTCCGTCCGCGAGCGGGCCTCGCCCGCCGCGGTGCGCCAGGACGACCAGCACGGCGGAGGCGTAGACCAGGAGCGCGGCCGGGTTCTGGCCGTGCGCGAGATGAATGACGGCGGCCGCGGCCAGGACGGCGAGCAGCAGGATCGCCCCGATCCGCGCGCACGGCGGGATGAGGAACAGGACCGCCGCGACGATCTCGCTCCAGGCGATCGTCAGCCGGGCCCACGCCGGAGGAAGAGCGTGGGCCGTGGCGGCGGATCGGGCGTGCGCCACCTCCAGGCACGCCCCGAGAAGCAGGACCGCGCCGAGCACCACGCGCAGCACCGCGATCGACACGTCTCTGCGGTCAAGGCTCACGCGTCCTTCTCCACCAGGCGATGACTGTCCGACGAATCGAGGGTCAGGCCGTAGATCCGCTTGATGTCGGCGATGCGGCGCAGCGAATCGCCGCCGAACGCCGGCTTGCCGTCGAAGGCATGCAGCACGATCCCCTCGAGAAGATCCCCGAGGGAGATGTCGTGGTACTCCGCCAGCGCCTTCAGGACCTTGAGGATCTTCTTCTCGAGGCGGAGCCCGGTCTGCACCCGCTCCACGACCGGGCGGGCCCGCGCGGCCGTCCCCTTGCGCTTGGTCTGCGGCATCGGTCCGATCCTCCCGTGGCTGGCCCACCGTTACAATGGTACCACGGTAACACATGAGGCGGGCGCGGGTCACCCTGAATATTGTGGGTTTCCATGTCCCCGTTCGGCCTGACACCGCGGAACATCCAGATCCGCGACAGCGCGCGAACCCGACGCTCGATCTCCACGCCGATCAACCTTCTCCCCGAGTTTCACATCTACGTCTGGAGCAGGGTCTCCTGGTTCGAGATCCAGGACGGCAAGCCGCAGCACAGCGACGCGGGGGAAGCGGGCCACGAGGGCCCCCGATCAGCGCAACACAGTCACCACCAGGACAAGTTCGGTGAGCTTCGCCCTGGGAAGCTGCATGCCGTTCGTCACCTGCTGGTAGATGAGCTTCGCCGCTCGTACCTCCCAGACGGCCCATGCCTGGTTCGTCGCGGGGTTGAGCGAGAAGCTCTCCTCGTAGAGGGTGTAGTTCGTCGTGAGAGTTCTGGTCGGTCCGTAGTATTCGGACGCGGACGCGCCGATGACCAGACCGGCTTTCCCAGACCAGCCCGAGCCGGATCCCTTCTTGGCGACCCATCTCACCTTCACATTTGTGACGATGTCGGTGTCGAGGAGTTGATCGGCGGTCGTGAAGACCTCCCTCAGTCCGGCCGTGGTCAACGTGAGGGTGCTCGTATCGCCGTCGTGGGGGTCGTCATCCACGTTCAGATAATGAGAGCCGGCCGGTGATGGCGTCCCCTGGTTCGGCCCGGCGTCCGAATTCGGTCGTTCGACCAGGACGTACTGGGTTGTCGGGCAGACAGCCGTGTCGGCGGCGTCGATCAGGCCGTTGCAGTTGTTGTCCTTGGTATCGGTGCACGTTGGGTGACCGGCCGGCCCTTCAGTCCGGCCTTGATTTTCCTGCCAGTCGGTGTCATCGCAGTCAACAGTTGGACAGAAGGTGTTTACGCACGACGAGCAGCTGGCAGCGTACCCGTCCTCATCGGCGTCCGTGCACGGAGGCACTCCGTAGAGCACCACTTGGTCCAGCTCCAGCCTGTCCGTCTGCATGTCACTCCCCGTGCGTTTGCTGTCCTGGGCCCGAACGCATACGACGGGGTTCGTCAGTGTCCCCAGCGACGCGCTCTGAAACTGGTTGTCGTCGGTCGTCTTGACGACAGTCAGAATGTCCGTCTGCGCAGGGGGATAAGTGTCCGTATTGGTGCATGTCGACCCGGCCGCCTTGGTCAGGAAGCTGAACTTGAAGTCGTCAACCGAGTTCCCCCCGCCGGCGATCTTGCGTCCCTCGACTCGAAGCTGATAAGGCTTCCCGATCGGAACATTGTTGAAGGTCCACACCTTGGTCAATTTGCGGGGGTTCCCAGTAGTTTGCTCGGATAGGGTTTCATAGGAATTATCGGAAAGCCTCAAATTCCCGACCACCCCCGACACGCTACCTTCGGTGACCGTAATCTGACTGCTGATGTCGGTGTTGGCGTCGGCGCAATCAGGAGTCCCATCCGCGTCGGAATCCGCAAAGCCCTCCGCAAGAGGTCCACAGGTGATCGTCCCCTCAAACACCCCATCGCCGATGGTCGACGCATACAGTCTGTGGGTGTCGGGGCTCGTGTAGAGCCGTCCGTGGCCGAGGTTCATCAGGCCGGTGTTTTGCAGCGGGACCGTCCACGAGTCTCCGCCATCCACGCTCTTGTAGATGCCGGCGTTCTGTCCGGGGAGAGGATTGTTGCCCCCACCTTGTCCCACGTAGGCGTAGACGATGGAACCGTCGGTGGTGGCACGCGAGACGGCCAATCCCGTCACCACGGGTTGCCAAACCTCCTTCACCCAGGTCCACGTCGACCCCGTGTCACATACCCCGTCTGCGGGAGATGTATCGGGGCAGGTCCCACGGTAAATGCCACCATCACCGATATAGCTCCCCGCCAGATCAGAGGTGTCGCCGTTCCCGTGCCAGGTACTTGCCAGGATTGTGGTCGAGTTCACGAATACCAGGTCGGTGATCGGCTCCCTGTCCATACCATTGTCGGTACCAGTATTGGGATTGCTGATCCGGACCCACTGATTCTCACTATCTTTGGATTCCCAGATCCCGGTTTCTAGCGCGACAGCCGCCGTGCCGTTGTAGAGCGGGTTGCCGAAGGTTACGTAAAGGCGGCCGTGTGTCGGTTCCTGATAGATGCGATAGGCTTTCCAGCAGATGCCATCGTTGCCGCAGGCGGGCACGACGGGCGTCGAATTGGGGTCGATCCAATTGGAATTGTTCGGACACGCCACTCCACCCAAGCAAGTCCACGTGCTGCCTTCACCGGCAGCCTTATAGACTCCTCGTCCGTAGACCGCCGCGTAAAAGGCCCCGCCCGATTTCACTACGTCGATGTGGCCGGTAGTGTGTGGGAATGAATTTCCCACGGCACTCCAGGTCCAGGTGGGCATCGCTTCAGGAGAGGCGCCGGCTGCATAGACTCCCTTGGCGACTCCACCATGTGTCGTGTTGTCCTCAATAAATCGGCCGGTCCCACCGTTGCTGGTGGCAACATAGATGGTGTTCGGGTCTGAATCGAGAACGATGGAGGTGGCCGCATCTCCAAGCACGCTAATCGAGCCCCACTGCCAACCTTCAGGGCTGAAACTCGCTCCTCCGCTGTAACTCACCATTAATCGATTGTCGTCGTCTCCATAGAACAGCCAGTTGCGGCCAGGGGCGCGGTTGTCGCCGGCGACCGGATAGGTGAAAACATCATTGGTGTCCCCGTTCCCCATCCAGGTCCCTTTGGGCGAACCTGCATCGTACCGAGTCGAATTCATTTCCGTCCAAGTGTTCCCGCCATCCGTGGTCTTGACCGTTCCCCAGTAGAGCGTCTGGTGCCCGGTCGGCCCGCTTCCGATTCCGAGAGACCAGACGGTGTATGAACCTGCCCTGGCTGCATGATGGCCATTTGCCACCGAAATCTCTTTCGAGCCGCTGAAGGGACAATCCGCCTGACAGGACATATACGTCTCGCCACCATCGCAGCTCTCGTTGCCACAACAGGGCGAGGTCTGACAGTCAAGAGGACAGGTGTTGCAGTTCTCTCCGTTCGTCGCACCGCCTCCGCCGCAGACACCATCACCGCAGACCGGGGCGGCGCCGAAGTTGTTGACGACGTTGTCATGCCACGAGGCCCGGGTTACGTGCGTCCAGGTCGCTCCGCCGTCGACCGTCTTCCAGACCCCTCCAGCATCAGCCGTACGCAGGTCGACGAACAAGTCCTGAAACGTACCCCCTCGCGTTCCAGCGTAAATTGTATTGACGTCAGTCGGATCAACGACGATGTCGGAGTACCCGATCGCGTAAGAACCTGGTGCCCTGCCGGCATATTTCGGCAGCATCCGCGCCGGTTTGAGCGAAATATTATCCATCCAGGTCGTTCCACCCGGACTGGGATGAATGTTGATCTCGATCGTAACGGCTTCATCCGGCCTTCGGAGCAGCGTTTCCATGCGCACCCACTTGTGGTCGGTGGAGAGAGGAGGATCGGGGCTGTTCACGCTCTGGTAGATTGGCGACACGGCCGAGCCATCCGGAAATTGGACGGGCTGCCCACCAGCGTTGCGCCAGGTCACGTCGATGAGGGCGATGTCTCCGATCGCCTGCGAATACGAGAAGTAGGCAGTCATCTTGTAGAGACTCGCCGCCTGCACGTTGATCACTGCGTTGCTGTCGAGATTGCCAGCAGAATCAATCCTGATGACGGAGTTCCCTGGAAACTCGGTCGTGTCGAGATGGACCGTGTTGGGAGTAGCGGTTGTCCAATCCTGCGCCGGAATGGTGGGATCCTCGGGCGGACCGGGCGTATCAAAGCCGAGGTTTGGCAACAACTCCTCCTGGCCATCTGTACCATTGATGGGAGACCAGGTTGCTCCCCAATCTGCGCTTTTGTATGCCCCTCCGAACCGGTCAAGGGTGCAGAGTTCGTTCTGTACGGGGCAGAGCAGATCCAGGAATGACATAGCCCCTTCCACGGGCGTCGTTCGTACTGCCATGAATAGCTGGCCTGTTGCCCTGTGCAAAGTGAGATTGCTGCACTGGATGGTCGCCGGTAGCCCGGCCGACACAGGGTCAATACGCGTCCAGTTTTGAGCACCATCGTCGCTTCTGAAAAGCCCCGACTGCTGGGAGTTGGGGGCGTAGGGGTCGTTCGTATCGGCGCACGCGATGATCTTGTCGTTTTCACCTGGTTTGATCACAAGGGAGCGGATGACGCCTGCGCCCACAGGCAATTCAGATGTTTGGAAAGGACCACCCTCCCAGGCATCGCTGGTTCTGAAGACCCTCGGACCATGAACCGCGTCAATCGGACCTCCATACGAATAGACGATAAGTGGATTCTCAGCGACCACGCCACCCGCTCCAGCGACGGTGGTAGGGGCGAGGTGCATCTGCCAGGTCCGTCCCGCATCCGTGCTCTTGGCCGGCCCGAAGTAAACTATGTGCTGTCTCCCGGCATGCCAATCGAATCCGAATCCGGCATGCGCGCTGCTGCCAATCCCACCGACCCAATTGGGCGCCACTACAATCTGGTTTGCCATCTTCCAGGTCTGCCCCCCATTACCTGACCAGAAGAAGCCGCCGACGTCAGAAGACATCAGGACGATGTTGGGGTCTGCGGGGCTGACGGCGGTGTTGACCATGTTCCCACCACCGCCGGGGCCAATGTTTTTCCACTGAATCGTGTCCGCGGCGCGCAACGCGCTGGAGGACAGGTGTGCGATCAGGCAGAGCACGAACCCCAGGTACACGACCATCACGCGGCTTCGAGGCATGCGATCTCCTTGGGGGACGCGGCAGGGAGCATTGCCATAGAGAATGCCCGAGTGGGTGGAGGAGTGAGGCTTCTCAAGAACCGACACTGGGAGTGAATGACCATTGAGACCATAGTCCTTGGGGCAGGCATTCCGCAAAATGAAACAGGGCCGTGCCTGACTTGCAAAGTTGCAGCTTCTATACTCTTGCACGACACAGCTGTCAACAGGGCGGCCCGGAATTGAAGGGGAATGATGCGCACGAGTCCGCTATAATGTTTTCTTCCAATGGAATCTTGCGTGCTGACACCGCGGAACATCCAGATCCGTGACAACTTCGACGCCATTGCGCCGAGGTACGACCTCACGAACCGGGTCCTGTCGCTCGGCATCGACCTGCACTGGCGCAGGGTGGCGGTGCGGCAGTTGCGCGGCATGCCGGACGACGGGACCGTGCTCGACCTGGCGTGCGGCACCTGCGACCTGGCGATCGAGGTGCTTCGGCAGTGTCGGAAGGCGCGGGTCGTGGGCGCGGACCTGAGCCGCGTCATGCTGGCGCTGGCGCGGAAGAAGGTCGCGCAGCGGCTTGGCGGGCAGCCCGGCCCCATCTCTCTGGTCAACGCCCCCGCCGAGGCGCTGCCGTTCGGCGACGCGTCGTTCGACGCCGTGACCATCGCCTTCGGCATCCGGAACGTGCCCGACTTCAAGGCCGGTCTCAGGGAGATGCTGCGGGTGCTGCGTCCCGGCGGCCGCGCCTGTATACTGGAGTTCTCGACCCCCCCGTCGAAACTGTGGTGGAAGATGTACAACTTCTATTTCTTC
>DASYUH010000102.1 GCA_036001465.1 Candidatus Polarisedimenticolia bacterium | reverse complement strand
TCGCCGGAAACCGGCCCCATGCTCGGACCGGCTCCCGGGCGGACTCAGTTCCCGGCGCGATGCTCCGTCGGTGAGCCGGCCGACACCGACACCAGGTTGTCGCCGGGATTGCGATCGATCAGCTTGTTGAACGGGTCGATGCCGGCCTTCTTCGGCTCCTCGTCCACCACCATCTCGAAGGTCGAGCCGGACCCGTCGACGCGGCGCTTCTCGAGAGCGAGGAGGCGCCCCTCGGAGGGGCCCTTCGGGTCGCGCGCGCCGAAGACGCCGATGTCGATCCAGTCGTCCAGCGGCGAGGGCGTCTCGCGCCCCTTGCCGTCGGCGCGGTACTTGGCGGCGGCGACCTCGATTCGGACGATGTACTTGCCGTCCTCGCGCTTCGACCAGGTCGCCTGCGTGGCCTTGTTCTCGTACAGCGTGATGTTCCGGAACAGATCGTCCAGGATCGCCTGGCGATCGGGCGGCACGGCCCGCTTGATGTAGTCGAGGAACTCGAGCGAGCAGGTGTACGGCGGCTTCTGGAAGGCCACGGCCCGGACGTACTCCGCCAGGGCCCGGTTGAGCGGCTCCTCGCCGACGTAGTCCTTGAGGGCGTACATCACCAGACTCCCCTTGCGGTAGTGAATGTACGGCTGGTCCTCGACCAGGTAGATCGGCAGCTCCTCGATGCGCTCGCCGCCGCGTCCCGCCAGGTATCGGTCCAGCTCGTACTTCAGGAAGCGACGCATCTTGCCGCGTCCGTTCATGTGCTCCATGACCATGAGGGCGGAGTACTGGGACATGGTCTCGGACATGAGCGTCGCCCCCTGCACGTTTCCCCCCATGACCTGGTGGGCCCACCACTGGTGCGCCACCTCGTGGGCGGTGACGTAGGAGACATAGTCGATGGCGTCCGGTCGGTCGTCGAGCCGGGCGATGAAGCCGATGCTCTCCGAGAACGGAATGGTGTTCGGGAACGACTGGGCGAACCGGGCGTAGCGCGGGAACTCGACGATCCGCACCTGGTGGTGCTGGTAGGGCCCGAACCGGGTGGTGAAGTAGTCGAGCGACGCCTTCACCGCGGCGATCATCCGGTCGACGTTGTAGGGGTGCTCGGGGTGGTAGTCGATCTCGATGGCGACGTCGTTCCACCGATCGCGCTTCACGGCGTAACGGGCCGAGAGGTAGGCGAAGAAGTCGAGGATCGGGGAGTCCATCTCGTAGCGGAAGTAGCGCCGGCCGTTCTCCACCCACTCGCGCTTGAGGTACCCCGGGGCGATGGCGATCTGGTCCGGGCTCGTGCTGACCGTCGTGGCGAAGTGGATCCAGTCCGCCTCGCCGGAGAGATAGTTGTCCCCCCGCGCCGCGGTGTCGTCGATCTTGGGGAAGCGCTGCACGGGCGGCAGGTCGCGCCGGCGGCGCTCGTTCGGATCGTCCAGCTCGGCGTTCCTGCTGACGTAGCCGACGTGCGGGAAAAAATCGAAGCTGTTGAAGAAGGTGCCGTTGTACACGATCTCGTTGCGGGAGCCGTTGTTCACGAATCCCCGGTTCTCGACGGCCAGGTCGTAGGTCACCTGCATCCGCGCTCCCGGGCCGAGCGGGGGGTCGAGCCGGAAGATGCGGTATCCGAGGTCCTCGTCGACGGTCTCGGGCCTGGCCCCCTCCGGCTCGAGGGAGAGGACGCGGACGTCCGGGTTCAAATAGAGATGCAGGCGATCGACGGGCGCCCCGGTCCGGTTCTCGAGGATGTAGTGTCCGCGGATGGCGACCGACCGCCTCTCGGGGTCGATGTCGACGTCGGCATAGACGTCGGTGACCCGCGGCTGCGGCAGGCGGAGGAACCGCCGGTATTTTTTCTCGTACTCGGCCTGGCGGTCGAAGCGGATCTTGGTCGGCCGGTAGTGGTTGAGGACGTTGGTGTTGTAGAAGATGAACCCGCCGGTCGCCACGGCCCCGGCGATCGCGGCGAGGAGAGTCGCAGCCGCGGGGCGCGTCAGGCGGTGGCGCGCCTGCCGCAGGCGGAGCGCAAACGTCGCCTCGGAGCCGCGCACCCAGAAGAGGTGCGCCACGCACACGAGCCCCGCGCAGACCAGGCCCCAGTAGAGGAAGAACCAGGACAGGGGCTGCACGAAGTGGCCGAACCCGTTCATGTCGGAGTAGGGCGCGTCCGGGGCGGTCCCGAACCGGTACAGGTGGTGATCGAGCCGGAGCGCGGGAAGAACGAAGCCGGCGATGTAGAACAGGCTGGAGACCAGCCAGCCGATGTACTTGTTGTCCACCATGACCTGCACGAAGAGGCAGAGGGCGGCGTAGAACAGGAACTGCGGCAGCGCCACGAGGAAGAGGCCCTCGAGATAGAGCGGAATCTCGAAGTGTGTGTAACCGGTGAACGCCTGGATGCCGACGCAGGTCAGGAACACCGCGACCAGCATGGCGAGCAGGATCCCGGCGAGGGCCGCCAGCTTCGAGGCCCAGCCCATCCAGGTGCGCACGGGAAGGGCGTCAAACAGCTCCGACATGCGGAGGTTGCGCTCGCGCCACACCAGGTCGCCGCTGTAGAAGGTCAGGACGAGAAAGATGAAGAGCCCGAAGTTGCCGCCGATGGCGCGCAGCATCAGGTTCGTGACGGGGTAGATCCGTGTGCCGTAGAGATCGTCCAGTGAATAGGTGCCCCCAAAGACGTTGAAGAGCCCTGCGAAGAGCATGATCAGAAACGGGATTCCGCGCAGTACGCCAATCGTCTCGATGCGCGTCTGGCGCAGGAAGTGGGTCCAGGTCGTCCCCGCGCCGAAGGACTGCGCGGCCGCCGGAAGGGAGCCCGCAGCGGCGGCGTGCTCGGGGACGCCGGGCGGCGTCGAGGCCGCGGGGACCGGCGCGCCCCGCCGGCCGCGGGCCCTGCCTCCCGCGACGGTCGTGAGCTTGAAACGCGCCCAGGTGAACGCCATGACGGCCGCCGAGACGGCGAGCCAGAGGAGCCGGTTCTCGAGCAGGGCGCCCCGCAACGGCATCAGGCCCTCGTTCTTCTCGGCCACGGTCCAGTATCGCGTCACCAGCTCGAACGCTCCGAAACCGTACGGATCCAGAAACGCGACGAGGTTGCGGTTCTCGATGTCGTCGAGGAGGATGCTCGAAATCGTGTAGGCGACGAAGAAGATCACGACTCCGGCGTAGGTATAGAGGAGGCTCCGTGTCAGAGTGGCGAGAGCGAAGAAGATCGCGCCGGTGATGATGACGTTGGGGAGCACGAACGCCAGCATCGAGAAGACGTAAGGCGCCAGCCGGAACGGCCCGATGCGCTCGGGCTCGAGCCAGGGCATCAGGCCGCCGATGGCCACCGCGAGCAGGACGGCGAGGTAGACCAGCCAGGATATCGCGAGGGATCCGGAGAGGCGTCCGAACAGGTAGTCGGCCTTGCGGATCGGCAACGAGAAGAAGATCGCGTCCGCCTGGGTCTCGAAGTCGCGATGGACGCTCCCCGCCGCGAAGGCGGTGGTCAGGAAGGTCCCGATCACCGTCATCACGAGAAGAATCTGCATCAGGACGAACGGGGCGTTCCGGTTGACGCTGCCGATCGATCCCCCGACCTGGACGACGTCCGTGGTCACCGCGCCGAAGGTCAGCAGGAAGAAGAGGGCCGCGGCGACCCAGAAGAGCGGCTGCCGGATCTGGTAGCGGACCTCGAAGGCGAAGATGCGCGCGAGCATCGCGGTCAGGCCGCCTTCGCTTCGGCGGAGCGCAGGGTGGAGAAGTAGACGTCCTCCAGGTCGGCCGGGACCTCCTCGAACGACGCGTCGGGACGGGTCGGGGCCAGGACGTGGATGGCGGTCCGGCCGGCGACCAGGTGCGTCGAGATGACCGCGAGATCGCGCTCGTGGTCGGCCAGCTGCTCGCGCGGCACCACCTTCTTCCAGACCCGGCCGCGCAGCGAGTCGATCGCCGATTGCGGCTCGCCGCTGAGGAGGACCCGGCCCGAGGCGATGATCGCCATCCGGCTGCACAGGTCGCTCACGTCCTCGACGATATGGGTGGAGAGGATGACCACGACGTTCTCGCCGATTTCGCTGAGCATGTTGTGGAACCGCAACCGCTCCGCCGGATCGAGGCCCGCGGTCGGCTCGTCCACGATCATGAGCCGCGGGCTGCCCAGGAGGGCCTGGGCGATCCCGAAGCGCTGCTTCATCCCGCCGGAAAACGTGCCGAGCCGCCGCTTGCGCACATCCCACAGGTTGGTGCGACGCAGGACGGAATCCACGATTTCGCCGCGCTGCCGCCGGTCGACGAGCCCCTTGAGGACCGCGAAATGGTCGAGCAGCTCGAGTGCTGTGACCTTCGGGTAGACGCCGAACTCCTGCGGCAGGTAGCCGAGGGTCCGCCGGACGCGATCCTTCT
This sequence comes from Candidatus Polarisedimenticolia bacterium, assembly GCA_036001465.1. Lineage (NCBI taxonomy): Bacteria > Pseudomonadati > Acidobacteriota > Candidatus Polarisedimenticolia > Candidatus Polarisedimenticolia bacterium. The sequence continues at coordinate 9,179 of DASYUH010000102.1, read as the reverse complement.
GCCGCAGGACGTCGATGTCGCCGAAGGTGATCGTGCCTCGGTCGGGCTCCTGCAGGGTGGCGATGGTGCGCATCAGGGTCGACTTGCCCGCGCCGTTCGGCCCCAGGAGCCCGAACATCCCCGCGGGAATCCGCAGCGAGACCCCCTTGAGGGCCTGCACGCCGTTGGGGTAGGTCTTGGTCACGCTGTCGATCACGAGTTCCGGGGTCATGCCGTGACTCCTCCGCGTCGGGCACAAGGGCGACTGCCGGATACTACGCCAGGAGCGGCGGCGTGGTTCCCGGGTTCAGGCCCGAACCCTCCGGATGACGGATCGACGGATGTCATCCCCTTAGCCGACTTGTCGTTGTCGAGGTGTCGTGCCATTTAGTCTCGCAGCATAAGAACCCGCGCCTGCCCGTTTCATTCTCTCCGTGTGCGCTGCGGAGAGGCGGGTGGTTCTCGTCCCCACCACGACACGCAGGAGGATTCGCGATGAAACGAATGCTCGTCGCCGCGTTTCTCGTTCTCATCCCGGCCGCCGTGTGGGCGGCGCCGCTCCGGGGCGTCCGGGCGGACCCCGCGACGCTTGGCTGTGTGTTCGACCCGACCTGCGTCATCTCGGACATCGTAGACACCGCCGACAAGCTCGACCTGCCGGGCGCAGCGACCGGAGGGCTGCTGCACACGCGGACCTTCCCCGGAAAGCCCGGATCGCAGGCCGCAGGGCTGCACGCCTATCTGTACCGGATCGACCTGACGAACGCACGAGGAACCCAGACCACGCCCATGGTTCAGACGTTCACTGCTGATTTCGGGAACGCGGTGCCGCTGGACTACGACGGCGACGGGAAGAAGGAGGACTACTTCGTCGTGAACATGGGAGGCGCCACCGGGGGCATGGCCCCCGACTACGCAGACCAGACGGGGTACCGCCTCTCGTTCCACTTCTACGACGGCGTGCCGGTCGGCCAATCCTCCATGTTCATCGGGATGGCGGCGGCTGGTGCTCCGGTGTCCAAGTCCGCCCGTGTCACGGAGGGCCTGTCGGCGCTGCTGATCGATCCCGGTCTTTACCTGCCGTTCATCGATCCATGTCTCTTCCGGCGGCCGGACCTCAACGATGATTTCACGCCCGCGGAGCGGAGCGACCTGGACGATCTGATGGGCGACTACATCGACGCGTGCGTCATCGGCCAGCACTATACAGAACACATCCACGACATTCCCATGCTTCTTCCCTGGCACCGCACCTACATCGCCGGGCTGGAGAACTATCTCGTTTCCCAGGGCCACCCGGAGTTCGTGCCTTTCCCCAAGTGGCTCGCGTCGAACCCGATTCCCGCGGAGCTCCAGAGCGTCGATCCCGACTGCTTCACCGCTGACACGGCCGTCTGCTCTGTGAACGCCCCCACCGAGGGGCCCGGCGATTGCGCGCCCCTTTTCGACACCACGCCGAACATCGCCAAGCCCGCCGGCGCCATCTACCCCGCCCTCTGTGACTACGAAGACCGTGACGCTCTGACGTCCGGGATCAACGGCTACCACGGCAGCGTCCACTGTTCCGTGGGCGGTGCCATGTGCTCGTTCCACTCCCCCTCCGCGCACATCTTCTGGGGCCACCACGGCAACATCGACGACATCTGGCGGGAGTGGGAATGCCGCTGCAAGGACCTGGTCTATTTCCCGGTCGACTTCGCCCCCTTCGACACCCTCACCCCGTGCCGGCTGATCCCGTGCTGGGTCGCCTGGTACCGGTTCGAGGATCCGTACATCTTTGACCCGATGGGTATGATGCCTCAAATGTCCGGTGACCTGCGCGGGGCACCGAACGACGGTATCCCGGAGGGCGGGCCGAAGACGATCATGGGCGAGGTCGGGACCGCCCTGTCCTTCGATGGCGTCGACGACTTCGTGCGCGTCCTTGATCACCCCGAGCTGAACGTGGGGACCGAGGACATGGCCATCGACCTCTGGGCCATGACGACGGCCATGGGAAGGCAGCCGCTCGTCGAGAAGCTCGACGACGCGGGCACGGGTTTCTCGTTCTTCCTCCAGGACGGCATGCCGGCGTTCGAAATGAAGCCCATGGCGGGGGCGACGGGATCGCCGATGGTTGGCATCATCGGACCCTGTGGCGTGGCCGACGGCAAGTGGCATCACCTCGCCGTGAGCGTGGACCGGGACAGCCCGATCGGCGGCAGGCTGTTCGTGGACGGCGTGGCGTGCGCCACCTTCGACCCGATGCCGGCGCAGGGGAACATCGGCAACTCGAGCGAGATGTGGATCGGCCGGAGTCGATCGATGGCGGGTGCCCGGGCGGGCACCTTCTTCACCGGGGCGCTGGACGAAATGGATCTCTTCCGGCGCGCGCTCAAGCCGCTCGAGGTGGCCGGGGTTTCCCAGGCCGGCCCCGCCGGCAAGCCGGGAGCGCTGCCCCTGCAGACGCCGATCTCCTTCCGGGAGATCTGCAACGGCCGGGCGATTGGCGAGCCGGGCACGCGCGTGTCCGTGCCGATCACCCTGAATGAAGGGGATGGCGTCGCCGGGTTCCAGGTCGATCTCAACTACAACCCCGCTGTCCTGACGCCGGTCGCCGTGATGCTCGGAGCCGACACCGCCCTCGCGGGCGGCTGGAGCGTGGTCATGGCCCCGGTCGGGCCGGGCGTCCTGCGCATCCTGGGCGAGAGCAACCCGCCCGCCGGCCTGGGTCCCGGACCGAAGGAAATGGCGTGGATCGAGTTCGACATCGCGGCCGCGGCGCCCCCCGGACAATCGCTCCTGTCCGAGACCAACTGCGTCCTGGGGGACAAGGACGGCAGCGGCATCCTCTGCCGTCCCTGCGCGAACCCCGGCGTCGTGATCGTGCGGAACGCCAGCTCCTTCCGGTTCCGGCCCCTGCCGGCGCTTGTGGGAGTGGACCTCTTCGACCCCCTGCCGTTCATGGCGGCGGTGGAGGCGCTCGACTCCTCGGGGAACATCGCGACCGGCTATGGCCGGACGGCGATGATGACCGTGGCCCCGGGGCTCTGCCCGGCCGACACGCTTCTTCCGGCCACCTTGCCGTTTGTCTCCGGGCTCGGCGGCCCCGACACGTTCCGCGTCTTCTGCTGCCCGGAGTTCGCGTCCGGATTCCCCCTCGCCCTCATGGCCAGCGATCCCCCGCTCGAGATCACCGGAACGAGCGCCCCGGCGGTCGGCATTTCCAAGGGGGACCTGGATGCCAACGGCCAAGCGGACGTCCTGGACGTCCTGCGTGACGTCCGGCAGGCCCTCGGCCAGAGCGTCGCGCAACCGCCCCCCACGGCCTTCCAGGCCTGGGCCGGCGACATGCTGAGCGAGCACTGTGTCGTGGACAATATGATTAATGTCCTGGACGTGTTGCGGGTGCGCAACAAGAGCCTGGGTCGCCCGCTTCTCTGCACGTGCGGGGGACCATTCGCCATGGACGGGCTCACGGTCGCCGCGGTACCGCAGACCTCGCTCGGGGTCCGGCTGGAGAAGGCCGGCCCGCGCGCCTACGTGGTCATCGTCGAAGGGGCCCGCGATCTCGGAGGCCTGCAGTTCGAGATCAAGGGGGCCACGCCTGACACCGTCGTGACGCCCGAGGGCCTCTCGACCGGGCGCGGCTGGCAGGTGTTCACGGACGGCGGCCGCGCAAACCTCATGCGGGTCGTGGCGTTCGGCAGCGCCACCGGAGGGATCACCGGGGACGGCGCCGTCCTCAAGATCACCGGCGCCGGGAGCCCGAAGATCCGCGCGGTGGTCGCGTCCGACCAGGATGGCCGGGAGGTGCCGGTGCGTTGATCAGGACCCGAGGTAGACGCTGAAGACGGCCAGGGTCAGCTCACGCTGATCGGTGACCCGGAGCTTGTGATGGATGCGCTGCGAATAGGTCTTGATCGTACCGAGCGAGAGGCGCATGTCCTCTGCGATGGTTCGAAGTTTCTTGCCGGCGAAGATCTGCTGCACCAGCTCGAGCTCCCTCGGGGACAGCCGGAGATCGCGGCCAACCCGCTGCCAATCGGTGTTGGAGAGGATCTCCGTTCCCGTCCGCAAAGGATGCGTCGGAAAACGCCTGAAAGGATCCCGGGACTGGATCTGCATCGGCGCGCAAGCTGAGTCGGAGGGACGCTGCGGGCGGCGACCGCGCCCACGCGATACCCACCGATTGATGTTTCGATCGGTTCGTCCTGGAAAGTACCAAGGAACCAGGAGACTGTCAACACCATTATTGCTGTCATGGCGCCGGCAAATCGGAGACCCGGGGACGCCGGCCGGGAAACCGTCAGGGAGAACAGAGGTGCGCCCGGGCCGTCCCACCCCCGGCGGCTTGGACGCCCACCGGGCGCCCCCGCGCCTGCTGTCGGTCCTGTTGGTCGCCCTTGTCTGCTCTTCCGGAGCGACCTTGGCTCAGACTGTGACGCGAGAGATCTGCGTCGAGCCGGCGGGTGGTCTGCCGGGCGCGCGGATTGCCGTTCCCGTCGTCGTCTTCGAGGGGGCCGGCGTCGCGGCTTTCCAACTGGATGCGCGGTTCGACCCGACGCTTCTCACGCTGGCCGGAGCGCGTCTGGGGTCCGACACGGCGGCCGCCGGAGGCTGGATCCTGGACCATCAGGTTCTGGATACCGGGCTCGTCCGGGTCCTCGGCTACACCTTCCCGCCGGCCGGGCTCGGCCCAGGCATCAAGCGGGTGGCCCTCATCGATTTCGACGTCGTGGCATCCGAGCCGATCGCGGGGGTGCCACTTCCCCTGTCCCGGTGCGTTCTCGGGGACGTTGACGGAGTTCCAATCCCATGCGCCATCTGCGTCCAGCCGGGGGTCGACGGGGCGGCGCCCCGTTTCGCGGTGTCCGAAGTGGATGACGGGTTCGCCTTCCGGCCCTCGCAAATCTCCGTCGAACAGGGGGACTGGGTGCTGTGGAGGCATATCGGGACGAACCGGACGCACACGACGACGAGTGGCGCCGGCTGCGTAATCGACGGCGTCTGGCGGGCGCCCCTTGGTCCCGGCGGCCGGTTCGCCCGTCGTTTTCCCGAGGCGGCGGGGACCCTCCGTCCCTATTTCTCGGAACCCGACTGTGTTTTCGCAATGACCGGGGAGATCACGGTCTCGGACACGATCCAGCTGGACGTGTCCGAGGATCTGGGGGACGCGCTCCTCACCTGGAACGGCGGGAGCGGTCGCTTTCTCGTGCACCGCAGCGATGCTCCCACGTTCGTCTCGCCTGGAACCACTTCGTTGACGCCAGATGGGGGAAGCTCCGGGACGATGTTCACGGACGCCGCGCAGGCAGCGGTAGGGCGAGCGCTGTTCTACCTGGTCACCAACTCCCCCTGACGGTCGCCGCCCCGGGGTTGGCGGAAGCCGCGTGTCTCCGGCGTGCCGGCTCTCGCGACAGCATGCGGCCGGTAGCGCACGATTCTGGCCACCTTCGTTCGCACACATTAAATGGCCTGCTGGCCGAGCAACAGGAGGCCGGTCGCGTATCGCCGGTCGCAACCCCCGCGTTTCTTCGTCAGTTTTTGTTCCAGGGTTTCCCTTGACTTCTCCATCGCTCGCCGTATTCTTCCGCGCATAGTCGCAAATATTCGGCGGGGGGGCCGAGTCCTTCCTGACAGAGCACAATCTCCAGACGTTTTCGCAAGGCTCTTCCTTGCGAGGCGGCTGATGTGTGGGTCGAGTACTTGGACTCCCGACTCCGTGTCATGTCGCATTGTGGGTCGCTCATTCGTCCGCCGAAGCACTTTCTAACCCGTACGATGTTACGGGAGCGCACCTTGAAGGGACAAGATACCTGAGGAGGAGGAACGAAGGGACGACGCCAGTACGTCCCGATTCCAGCAAGGGATAGCGAACATTCCGACTTTCAGCGATGGAGGTGCACACGCGAGTCGTTGTGGCCAGGTGGTTGACATAACAACCCTCCGGAACCCCACAAGGAGCTTGGGATGAGACATTTCCTCCACCTTTGCGCGGGAGCAGCCCTCGTCACCATGCTAGTGACAGGCCAGGTCGTCCTGACTCAAGACACGAATACGGCCGTGACGGCAGGATCCCAGGTGTTGCAGGCAGAACGGGAAAACAAGGACCATGCCAGGGAGTATGAGTTCTACCGCCAGCGCACATCCCAAAATGGCCGCCCCGTCGCCCCCGACATCTATGACCAGGCGCTGAAGCAATGGTCGAGGGTTCCGAGGGCCATTCCTTCCGGCCTTCGCAGCACCATCGGCGGAGCAACCAGACTATCTCCTGAATCCGTCACAAGCCTTACAGGAGTCGTGTGGACCCCAATTGGCCCGAGTCCCATCAATCAGGGGAACAGTCGGGCGAACGGGCGGGTCAGCTCGATCGCGATCAATCCCAACAATCCCAATGTGATCTATCAGGGCTCTTCCGGCGGCGGGGTATGGCGGTCCACTGATGGAGGCCTCAACTGGACGCCGCTGACCGACCAGCAAGCCACCCTAGGGACCGGCGAGCCGAGCGCCATCGCGGTTGACCCGAGCGACACCAGCACGATCTACGTCGGGACCAGCGGGCGCTTCGTCCTCAACATCTCCAAGGGCATCCTGAAGTCCACCGACGGCGGCGGAAGTTGGATCATTCTGGGTTCTGATTTCCCCGCTGGCAACACAGGCAACGCCGACAGTCTGTTTGCCGGCCAGAGCATCAACGCGGTCATCGTGGATCCCTCCAACAGCAACGTCGTCTACCTTGGAGCCGACATCGGCCTGTTCCGCTCGACGGATGGTGGCCGGAACTGGACACCGGGAACCAACGGCTTCGGCGACGCCCGCTCGCTCGTTCTGGATCCCACTTCACCGCCGGCCAACCGCATCCTCTATGCGGGAATCAGCGGAAGCGGCATTCGTCAGTCGACCAACGGCGGACAAAGCTGGACCCAGATACTGAACGTCGCCACTCCGGCGGTGGCCGCGGCCTTGCCGGCAGGTGGTGGCATCGGACAGGTGCTCGTCGACCTCGCTCCGCCCACCTCACCGGCCAACGCGAACGGCATCCAGGTACTGTACGCTTCGATGCAGGGGACCGGTGGAGCGCCCGATCCTCTCGGACTGTTCCGCAGCATCGATCAGGGCGGAACCTGGAATCTCCAGACCAGCGCGGGGATCGCGACGAACACTCAAGGCGGCTATAGCTTCTCGATGAGCGTCGACCCAGGGTCTCCCGGCGATGGCTCGAACGACATCATCTATCTCGGGGCGGTGGGAGCGACCAAGTCCAGCGACTCGGGGAACAACTTCGCCGCGGTCGGTCCCGGCATCCACGTTGATTCTCATTCCACGTGGGTCTTCTTTCCGCAGCCTTCTCCCACTCCCTCCATCGTGTTTACGGGCAACGACGGAGGGATCTGGAAATCGACGAACGGGGGAGCGACCTGGAGCGGAACGGGAGGACCGGAGCCGACGATCAACTCTGGCGGCTTGCAAACCAGCCTGATCTACAACATCGACGTCAAGAATGACGCGACCGCCAGCGCCACGCTGATCTCCCTTCAGGACAATGGGACCCCTCAGACGACGGGCAGCTTCGCCTGGACCGACAGCCAGGGCGGTGACGGTTGGGACAACGCGTTCGATGCCATCACCACGAACAACGCTTACAACTCGAGCGGCTTCTGGCCGGCCCCCTGCACGCGCGTCTTCATATCGACCAACAGCGGAGCGACTTTCCCACCGACGGTGCCTTCGGCCAACGACATCACGCCCTGGGGCCTGGCGACGGATCAGGGATGCTACGGCGCCCCGGTGAACACCGATCCGAGCCAGGCGACTGTCCTCTATGCCAGTGGCAGCCAGAATCTCTGGCAGACTCAGAACGGCGGAGGGGCATGGCGCATCATCGCAAACATTGGAGGAGCAGCACAGCTGAAGGTCGCTCGAGCCAACTCGAACAATGTGGTGGCTGCTTCCGGAACCCAGGTGTTCGTCTCGACCAATGCATTGGCCGCCACCGTCGGACCACCGACGGGTGTGACCTTTGCAAACATCACGCGTAACCTCCCGAACCGGAACGTCGCGCGGATCGCTTTCGACCCGAACGATCCCACGGTGATCTATGCGACGATGTCGGGCTTCGGGAGCGCCATCCAGCCAAGAAATGTCTTCCGCACCACCATCGGCGGCACCGCCTGGACTGACATTTCTCCCCCGGTGGATTTGCCCGTCAACGCCATTGCCCTGGATGGGGGTCCCGCCCCAACCGTGATTTACGTCGGCAACGATTTGGGAGTGCTGCGATCGGTGGATGGAGGGGCCAACTGGACCGTCCTCGATGACGTACACATGCCCAACGTGCCCGTCACCGATCTGGTGATCAACGCGCCGGCCGGTGTGCTGCGGGCCGGCACGTACGGGCGGGGCGCGTTTGCGTTCACTCAGCCGGCGGGCCCCGTCATTGCGGTTAACGCCGAGAACGGGCTGGATTTCGGGACCGTGTGCCAGGGGGAGATGCCGCGCCTGACCATCCAGGTGTTCAACGTCGGGACGAGCGACCTGGTGATCAACAGCGTGCAACGTCTGTTCGGCTCGACAGGCTTCACGGTCCTGCCGAACCCGAGCACACCGGTGACGATCAGCCCGAACTCGGAAGTCGACTTCACGGTGCAGTTCAGCCCGACGGTGGCCTCGGGCACCGAGTCGGCCCAGATCCGCATCAGCAGCAACGATCCGGGGGCACCGTACTTCGATCTGATGGCCACCGCCAGCGTGGGGAGTCCCGGGATCGCCACGGTCATCGCGGACAACGGGTCCTACGGCGACGTCTGTCGGAACACGTTCAAGGATCTGGATCTGACCATCAACAACAACGGCGACTGCGACCTGCGCGTGACGAACATCACCTCCTCGTCGGCGGAGTTCCAGACGGCGGGAGTCGTGTCGTACCCGCTGGTGATCGCGCCGGGCGACTCGCTGGCGGTGCCGATCCGGTTCGCCCCCGTCAGCCTCGGCGCCAAGTCGGCCAACATCACCATAGCCAGCAACGACCCGGACTTCCCGTCGACGGTGGTGCACGTGACGGGGAGCGTGCCGGCGCCGGACGTGCGGGTGACGGGTTCCACGGCCTTCGGCGACGTGTGCGCCGGGACCCTCGCCGAGCAGACGGTGTCGGTGTGCAACGTGGGACCGTGCGACCTGCACGTGACCTCGGTGGCGTTCGAGCCGCCGTGTGCTGATTT
>DASYUH010000101.1 GCA_036001465.1 Candidatus Polarisedimenticolia bacterium | reverse complement strand
CGCGGGGTTCCAGTACCACCGGGAATACGGGACGGTGAGCAACCCGATCCAGCTGCTGCCGGGGTCGTACAACGTGACGGTGACCGCGGTGGTGAACGGCCATCGGATGAAGAGGACGGTCGGGTTCGACGTGACGACGTGCGGCTTCAACCCGACTATCATCGTCAACTTCTAGGCGAATCAGGACCGGGGGGAGCGGAAGGACGGCTGTCCTTCCGCTCCCCGCACTTGATCCACCTGTGCCTCCCGTCACCTGGCTTCGCCGGCCGTACTTCAGGCGTCCCACCGGCCGGCACTCGGCCGAACCGGGTGGATTGCACTGAAGATTTCGTTGACAGACCTCGACCTTCGGGGTATTGATTCGCGTAGAACACCGACAATTCTCTGGGGGGCTCGACACTCTACTCGTGTCAGGTAGGAGCCGTTGTTTAATGTCGGACGGCGGGGGGACCGTCTCAGAGATTTGCCACCCATCTTCGAATCCCGTTCGAATTCGGGGTCATTGCCCCATAGCCACGGAGGTGCACCATGAACTGCGTCGCCAGTCTGGTAGGTCTCTTTCCACACCGTGCATCGCTCCGGGGGGCGATGGCGTTCTCGGTGGCCATCCTGGTCGCCTGTCTTGGCCTGGTCGGCGCCGCGTTCGCCGCCGGCGACAGTCAGCCCCCGGCGGACTCGAAGAGCATCGAAATCAAGGGGAAAGGGATCACGATCAAGCATCCTCAGGACTGGATCGAGGTCCCGAGTCAGTTCGTCAACGCGCATGAGCTGTACCGAGTCCCAATGGGGCCAGCGCCCAGGACCCCGTCCGCGCAGACGCCCCGTATCCTCGTGACCACCGAGGATGCCAGGGATCACGAGCAGGCCATCCGCCGGCTCGGCGACATCGCCTCGGAGGCCTCGTCCGTGCCGCACACGTTCCGGAGCATCGGGGGGTGGCCCGCGCTGCAGCGCCGTCAGGTGCTCCCGGTCGAGCGGCCCGACTCGCAGCCGGCACCCGCCACACGTGAAACCTACGTCCGGATCACCACCGCCATCGCAGCCGGCTCGATCATCGTGCGGCTCGAAGGCTTCGTCCCCTCAGGGGCCGGGCGGACGGTTCCCGACGAACTGCTGGAGATTGGCGCGGGCCTGGCCTTCGCGACACAGGGCGACCCGGCGCGAGTCCAGCGGGAGATCGAAGAACTGCGGACGCAACACCAGCCCAGGAGTCAGTCGACGATTTCGGCGACCGCCTCGGTGACCCTGGCGTCCGCCGGAAGCGTCGTGTCGAGCGCGCACGCCGAGCCGGAGCTGAACGTCCGGGTCAACAACAGCACGTCACACGATAGCGAGATCGAAGTGGCCGTCTCCACCAACGGCCAGAACATCGTCGTCGGTAACAACGCTAGGGACTGGTCCTTCTCGAACGACGGCGGCAAGACCTGGAATTTCGGGGGGACGCTGGCCGTGCCGGGCGGGTTCTTCGCCGCGAACGGCGACCCGTCCCTGGCGTTCGGGCGCAGCGGGGCGTTTTATTACGCCTTCATCGGGTACCCGGACACCGACGCCTCGGGGGCCCGGGATGAGTGCTCGACAGTAATCGATCGATCCACGAACGGCGGTCAGACCTTCGGTTTCAGGGGGAACGCCGTCTATTGCAATGACGGCGGCGGGCCCGTGTGTTTCCCGGACCAGGAGCACATTGCCGCCGATCGCTTCAACATCGCGGCCGGCGGGGGGGACCAGGTCTATTCCGTCTGGCGACACTTCACCGGCGGCACCTGCCTCAATTCCGCCGCCGGCCCGACCGCCTCGATCGTCTGCTCGAACGACGGCGGACAGACCTGGTCGGGCGTGGCGACGATCGACGGCGGCGGCGACCGGCCCCGCATCGCCGTCGGCGCGGACGGATCGGTCCATGTCGTGTACCGGGCGGGCGGCGACATCATGTACCGCCGCTACAGCTCCTGCACGTCCGGCCTCGTCCCCGCAGGGCCTCCGGTTCCGGTGGCGCTGGGCATTCCGGGCGACGCCTCGACGTGCCCCCTGCCCGGGATCGACCGCTGCAGCTCTCCCTTCCTCTCGAGCCAGACTGTGGCGGTCGATGATACCAACCCGAGCCACATCTATGTGGCGTACGCCTTCACGACAGCGGCCGGCGTCAACGAGGAGATCTTCGTACAGGACAGCACCGATGGCGGCCTGAGCTTCCCACCGGTGAGAATCGCCGCTCTCAGCACCGGGGTGGTAGCGCGGCGCTACATGCCCTGGGCCTGCGCCGTCGGCGGAGCGGCCTATGTCGGCTGGTACGATCGCCGCAACGCCACGGGTGCCGACAACAGCCTCACGGACTATTTCGTGGGCAGCGCCTCCCTCGACGCCCTCGGTAATCTGGCGCCCGGGACTGAGTTCAAGATCAGCCGGGCGTCCGATTCGGCGTGCGCTTCCGGGTGGATCACCGACGGCACAGGTGGCAACCAGAATTGCGTTCCCCGCGACACCCCGGATTCCGAGTCCTGCACCGCGCAGCCTCAGCTCGCGGGGAGGTGCTGTCAGGTGGCGCTGTCGGGCAACAACTGCCCGGCCGGCATGGGCTCGGGCACCCCGTGTGATTTCTCCGATGGGGGGTGCCCGGGTGGGGAAGCCTGCCAGACAGGCAACGGATGCCCCAAGTACGGCGACTACAGCGGCATCACCTGCGGAGCGGGTCGATTCTACGCGGCCTGGGCCTCGGCCACCTCGCCCGCCTCGATCACACCGGCCAGCGGCAACATCGATGTCTTCGTCGACCAGAAGCTGGTCTGCTGCGTGCCCCAGATCCAGGTGCCGGGGGACCTGGCGCTCTCCGATGCCTGCGTGGGTGACTCGAGCACGACCACTCTGCAGGTGTGCAACACCGGCAAGGAGGATCTGGAGATCGACTCGATCACCTCTTCAAGCACAAAGTTCAGCGTCACGGCGCCTTCGTCGGGCTACCCGGTGGTGATCAGCCCCGACTTCTGCTTCCCGTTCCAGGTCAAGTTCACTCCGACGGGCACGGGTTCGGTTTCCGGGACGTTGACGATCACGAGCAACGATCCGGTGAACCCGACCGTCACCGTAAACGTCAGCGGCAGCGGGATCGAGAAGGACGTGCGGGTGACGGGTTCCACGGCCTTCGGCGACGTGTGCGCCGGGACCCTCGCCGAGCAGACGGTGTCGGTGTGCAACGTGGGACCGTGCGACCTGCACGTGACCTCGGTGGCGTTCGAGCCGCCGTGTGCTGATTT
>DASYUH010000100.1 GCA_036001465.1 Candidatus Polarisedimenticolia bacterium | reverse complement strand
ATCCGGCTGGTACGGAGCGGCTGGCGCATCGTGTACGCGCCGGACATCGTCTTCGGCGAGACCCACCCCGTGTCCTATGCCTCGTTCTGCCGGCGGGCCTACAAGTGGGCCTTCGGGTGCGGGCAGGTGCTCCGGGAGCACGCCCTCCCGGTCCTCCTCGATCCCCGCATGAGCGTCTCGCAGAAATGCGGCCTGCTCGAGTTCACGGGCTTCTACGCCATGCAGGCTCTGCTCATCGTCTATCTGCTGCTCGTCGGCATCGTCCTCCCGGTCGTGTCGGGCCTCCCGCCGGCCGATCCGCTCGTCCTGTTCCTCAGCGGAACGGCCATCGTCGTCTCGATCTTCCTTCCGTCTCTCGCTTACCTGGCGCGCCATCGCCGGCTGTCCGAGTGGTGGCCGTTCGCCCTCGTGTGTTCGGTGGTCTATGGGAGCGTCGCCTTCACGTCGGTGCGCGGCATCGTCGACGGTCTGCTGGGGAGGAGGCGCACGTGGATTCCGACCAACCTGCGCGCGCGATCGTGGTCCCTCGTGCCCGGCGTCGTCGGGGCGTCGGTCTTCGGCCTCCTCCTGTTCCTGGTCCCCGCGTGGTACTGCCCGGCGGTCCTGTGGCAGCCCAGCATGTACCTGTTCTCGATGGTCTTCCTGTTCGCGCCGGTGGCCCTGGCGCTTTACGCCCCGCGCCGGGTGGAGATCGCCGGAGCAGGGGACCGGGCCGGGAGGCGGTCGGCGGAGCGGGCGCTCCGCGCCGCGCGCGCCCTGTCGCCGAGCCGCGTCCTCACCCGCCGGCGACTCATGGTCCTGCTGGTTGTCTCCGCGCTCAGCGCGGGCGGATGGACGGCGTTCCACTGGGGGAGCGCGACCCCGGACCATGCGTCCCGCGTCGCGATCGATGGCGACAGGCTGCTGGTGGACGGGGCGGGTTTCCTCGTCAAGGGGATCCATTACAGCCCCTGGCTGCCCGGGACCGGCCCCGGGAAGGAGCGCGGCTGGCCCGGCGAGCCGACGGTGTCGCGCGACCTGGAGATGATCCGGGATCTGGGAGCGAACACCATCCTGGTCCACGACGCGCCGCAGGCGATCTTCCCGCTGGCCCGCCGCTTCGGATTGATGGTGATCTACAGCTACCACGTCGACTGGCAATCGATCGGCAGCGACGGGACGTTCCGCGCGCGCGCCGCCGAGATCGCCGGCTCGGCGGCCGGCATCGGCCGCGAGCCGAACCTCCTGGCGGTCCTTCTCGGGAACGAGGTTCCCGAATGGGTGCTCAAGGACCGCGGCGTCGAGTTCCTCGACGCCCGCATCCGATCCCTGTACGACGCCGTCAAGAAGGCGGCCCCCGGGGTGCCGGTCGGCCACGCCAACTGGCCGCCGACCAGGCGGCTGACCCTGCCGTTCATGGACATCGCCTGCTTCAACCTCTATCCAGCCTGGCCCCGCGAGGTAGTGCTCGCCGGGTACGGCAACTACATCGACGCGACCCTGAAACCGATCGCTGGCGGCCGCCCGCTCCTCATCACGGAGTTCGGCCAGAACTCCCTGGAGACGAGCGAACAGAGGCAGGCCCAGGTCTTGAGCGAGACCTGGGGGGAGATTCGTTCTCGCACCGCGGGGGGCGTGGTGTTCGAGTTCGCCGACGAGTGGTGGAAGAACTACGACAACCCGACAGGACCCGACGACTACTGGCGGCGGGCGCATGCCCCGGACGACGAGAAGACCCACGATCTGGATCCGGAGGAGTACTACGGCATCGTGACCTCGGAGCGCAACCCCAAGCCGGGCCTCGAAGCGGTGCACGTGATGTACTCTGCATCGCCCGCGGGCCGGGGGCGGGGCTTGCTGTTCTCCCTGCCTCTCCTGGCCCTGTTCGGCTACACGCTCTACGTCTTCCGCCGCGGGCGATGAGCGCGCGGCGTTGGCAGGCCGGTCCCTCCTGGCCATGGTCCCTCGGCGCGCTGGCCGCGCTCGCGTTCGGGGCGTCGCCCGCGCCTGCCCAGGTCGTCCAGGCGGTGGCCGAGGCGCAGATCGATCTCCTGGCCGAGGCGCCCGACGACAACCTCGGATGGTCCGTCGCCAACGCCGGTGACGTGAACGGCGACGGGATCGCCGACGTCATCGCGGGGGCCATCTACAACGACAGCGCCGCCAAGGACGCGGGCGAGGCCTACGTCTACCTGGGGGGCCCTCGGCTTTCCACAACCCCCTTCGTGAGCATGACGGGGATGGCGGCCAACGACCAGTTCGGCGTCTCGGTCGCGGGGGCTGGCGACGTGAATGGGGACGGCTACGCCGACGTCATCGTGGGGGCCCGCTTGAGCAGCATCCATGGAAACGCCGCGGGTGCGGCCTTCATCTACTTCGGCGGTCCGGTGATGGACGG